>MNYV01000079.1 GCA_001873285.1 Nitrospirae bacterium CG2_30_53_67 | reverse complement strand
CGAGGGTCCTGAATCTTGACATTTCATAGAGCAAAATCAAAGACCTCAACCGCATGTTTCACTTTACTTGTTCAGTCAAGTAAAATGGGCGCTGTCCCTATTTTGCTCCTTATCATTACGTTAAAGCATTTCCTGCAACCGCTTTGAAATATACTCAGCTTCTTCATCAGAAAGCCCATAGCAACGGAACAAGATCCTATCAATGGTATTCTGTATCGGCTGGCTTTCAGGTGCGAGTCGGGAGCGCTCGGATCTATTTTTAAGAACACGAGCGGCTTCGATCTTCTGGATTTGTCGGCTCATTTCAGTAAGGGCGTCTTGCACCGGCTTGTGCATAACGCCGGGCTCGACGCAAACCGAACACAGCATATTTCCAACATCTGCCCACTTCCCGGATTTTACCAACGATCGCCAATCAACACTCGGGCCTTCATCACTGAATGTCGGCGCTGGCAAGGAGTTAAACTGATATTCATTTATCATCGCGTTCGTGCTAATGAGTCTGAAATACCAATCCAGAATTATTGAGTTTAAAACGGCGATCAGCAAATCGAGGTCGATTTTACTTGCTGCAGGAGGAATGTACTTAAGCTTATCGAAGCAAAATACCCCTTCAGGCAACATTGCAGCTATGATTCTTCTGAAATTGTTTTGGGGAGCACTCCGCTGAATACCTATTCGTTTATGGAGATGTGCAAAGGCTCTGCTATTTTCTGATTTATCCTTCAGATATGCTCTCACATCCAATCTTAATTCCTCGCCTTGAGAGGCTTCTCGTAAGGCATATAAGGTAACATTTGAACCACGGATAATAACCGGCCCCTTGTTGTTGGCGTTTATGAACTCTCGATGCGTCAGAGCATGTAATTCTCCCTCAAATAACTTTGCAACATTACCCATGGGTTGTATAGCGCCCTGTCGTATCAACCCAATCAAATCCCAGTCATGTTGCGTACAAGAAGGTATTGTTGCATTTTCCTTATCAAACGTCAGAATATCTGCCGGTGCAACTGCTAACATTGAAGCACTATCTTCAAACAGCTTCCCTGAATGAGTCCGTATTGTGAACTTTTTACCCGTAGGTACGGAACGTATAACAAAAATGACCGTTGACAGCTTGGCTTCTGCAAAAACCCTATTTTGAGGATCATCTTTTTGCGGGAAAGCCTCAATTAACATTACCCCGGTCTTCTCCAACATCATTTTGCGTATGCCGGTTGCCTGCTCATCACCAAGAAGCGACATCGGAACAATAAAAGAGAATGTCCCATTCTCTTTTGTTATGCTGAGTCCACGACAAATGAAAAGCTTATTGAGATTACGGGCACCGCGAACTGCCGGTTTATACAGATCAGATGCTAAGAAGTATTCAACATCTCTTGATATCTCATAACCCAGCTCCTCACTCGCAAGCACATCATAGGGCGGATTGCCGATTACCGCATCGAAGCCTGCCCCTTTGATTCGTTCAATTACCTGTGTAGTTCCCGGACGCGGGCCATAGAAAACTTCGGGAAACTCCAGCTCCCAGTGAAAGAAATGTTTCTCTTCCTCGGCAGCAAATGTAGTAGCGGCGATTCCCTTCCATTCTGCGGGGAGCTTGGCCTTGTGCGGCGCCTTTGCCCATTCCTCGGATTCTTTGGATCGGAGAAATTCCAGGGCAGGGTTGTATTCAGTCTTTTTCTTGCCTTTACCCACAGTCCTCGGTTCATTTCCGAACCACTGGCTCGTGTAGACGTCCATGTAACGCTTGAACGGCGCAAGAGCATCTACGGCCTTTTTATACTCTGACCGGGAATTTCTGACCTGCTCTGCGGTCACGTCCGAAAGCTCACCGATATGGCGCATGAGGTCGGTGGCGAGCATCAGCCCCTGGAAGTGGGTGCCACCCAGAAGGCTCAACTGGCCGGTTTCAACTTTTCCCCGCACTTCTTCGACCTTTGCTCCTATCAGTGAGTTTCCGCATTTGAGGTGATGGTCCAGGAACGAGAGCGGCGCGCCGAGGGTGAAGCAGTCGAGCCAGAGGGAGACTTTGGCAAGCTCCACGGCCATGGGGTTCAGGTCCACGCCGTAGATGCAGCGTTTGAGGATGTGGCGCTTGAGAAGGTTCACGTCGGTTAGGCGGTTTCTGTCTATGCTCACACCCTGCTTTTCCATTTCGCTCAGAATGGTCTGGCGGGTCTTTTCCATTTCCGCGGTGATGGGGTTCCAGGGAAAGGCGCGGAGGAAGCCTTCCCTATCGCCGAGAATCTTGTCGGAGATGAAGTCCACGGCTTCGACCAGAAAATGCCCGCTGCCCATGGCGGGATCGAGCACCTTGATGTCGAAGAGCTCATCCACGAGATGGCGGTGCCTGAGATAAGTCTGGTTCTCGGGTGAGTCGCCGGCGCCTCCGAGGGCCTTGTATTTATCCCGTTCTTTCTTGAGGGTCTGCTGTGCCTCGCGGAGCTTGGGACGCAAAGCATCGAGCTTTTCAGCCAGAACCGGACCGACGGTGTTCTCAACGATGTATTTGACGATGTAGTCCGGTGTGTAGTAAGAGCCGGTGGCCTTGCGCTCGCGCTTGTCGTTTTCGAGATAAACAGTCCCTTTCTTGAGAACCCGCTCCTCCGCGTTCTTGCCGCGTCCGATGGTGAGAATACGCAGTTTGTCCTTTTTCGCCTCGGCATAGGAAACGATCTCCTCGGTCTTCTTGCCCTTGACCACGGCCATCTTTTCTTCGGCTATACGGAGCTTGAATTCAAGAAGTCCTTCATAGATGGAGCCCAGGTGCCGAACGCCGAGGGACTTGTAATCTATGAAGACGAGGGCCTGAGTCTTGTCATCAATGTCCCGTGCCATCATGTCCAGGCCAAGGGCAAGATAGCGATCGGGTATCTTGTGATTGCGGAGAAAGCGAGAGTTCTTGACTTCCGGGGAGTCGTCGTCCTTCGGAGGGTTGGTGATGAACAGGCCGCCGTTGTAAAGCGGGACGTTCACATCTGAATCACCATTGTCGATAACGCTGAACAACTTGAACAGCCGGTCGTAGAGTTCCGTACTGCTGCCGTGATAGGCTTTCTTTATCTTTTCCGGCGCTTCATCCAGGATAGTGCCGGCGTGCTTCGCCACCTCTGCCTTGAGACGAGTAAGGCTCATCTCCCAGTACCCTCTCACCTCGGTGACGGGCAGGAGGTTCCGGGATTCGGAGTAGAGCAGGAACAGAAGACGGTATAGGAAAGTAAGCGTTCCATGGTAGCAGTCTTGCAGCTTCTCCTCCCGTTCTTTTTCGGGCAGGGACAAGACGTATTCAGCGCCTCCCATATTCTCGATGAAGCCTTCGGAAAAGTGCGGAAATATTTTATCGAATACTCGTGCCTTTAATTTTTCGCCGAGTTCTTTGGCATAGGTCTCGCTCTCTTCGATGAGCTTATCGACAAATGCAACGGTCCGTTTCTCACCTTTGTAAAGTTCCTCTTTCGGAATAAAAGCCGGGGCGCGGAAGAAAAGATAGAAATACTGGAAGGCTTCTTTCGGGTCTGCCATCGCAAGGACTTCTTCAAGGTCTATCTCGTAGTAGTTCGTTGCCCGCGAATGGGCCTTCGCCGAGTAGAGACGCCATATCTTTCCGTTCGTGACGATGGCCCACGACGCCTCGCCTGCTTCAAGGAGCGTCACCACGTGGGCGCCTGGGTTTTCATCAGAGGTTTCGGTGTCTCTGGTTTCATCCTTGCCGTCGAGATACCGGTTCCAGGTGTAGGCAAGACAGACCGCAAGTGGATTACCCGTAGCAGAATCTTTTGGGTAAAGACGGTAGTCCGGTTTTGCAGCAGGGTCTCCGCCGGACTTACCTTCAATGGGTTTAAAGCCTAACAGGTCAAAGGCGGGTTCGAGAAGCTGTGATCTCACGACCCCTTCCTTCTGCCCGATGAACCGTTCCCGGACGTTTGTATAAAGCTCTCTGAATTTAAGCAGGAGCGGTTTGATCGGCTCACTCCATTCCGGAGACTGGGTCAGGCGTTCCTGAAGGTAATAGTCCGAGAAAAGGGCGCGGTTGTTGAATAGCCGTTCAGACCATTCTGCAATACCGAAGGCCGAGAGGAGCTTGTCTGCCTGGGCGTCGGCGTCGGATTCTGTATAGGTGAAGCGCCTCAATACCCGTAGAGCAATGATGTCGGGGTTCCTGCGATTGACGGTCAGAGGATGGGGCCGGATGCCGACGGTCTTAATTGTGATACCCGCTCCTTTGGCTGGAGGAAGGATGCGTTCGAGGAAGACGAAATCGATAGTTTCGTAGTCACTCGTGAGGACAAGAAGATATTTCCCGGCCCGGTCTCTGAAGGTGCGAGATAAGGCCCTGACGGCGGCGACCGTGACCGAGGTGAGTTCAAAGAGGTAAACCTGGAGACCGCCGTTTTCCTGGTCCGCAAGGCGTTCGACGTGTTTGATGGTCCGTGCGATTGACTCAGGTGTGATGCCGAGCGCAGAGGCGCTCTGCTTGATACGGGCACCGGCCTTCTCGTCCGTGTTCCAGCCGAGGGAGGCGAAAAAGGCGGCAATGTCATCAGGGGTGGAGAGAAGCTGAATATCGGCAGGTCTTAAATCCAGGTCTTCAGTGGTCATTTTCCACTCTCTGTAAATAAATCTCAATTATAGAAAAATCTTGAAAACCTGGAAGATTATAAACAGTTTAGGCAAAGAAATTCAAGGGGGATTTTTCTCATGATCGAGTCGGTGATCATCTGCACGGCCTATGTCTATCTGATCCCGTACCATGGATTCCTCCGATGCAAGCGTTTCTTTCCAGCCCATCCCCTCTGCCGATTCCATTAGTGCAGCGAGCTGCTTCGCCTTTTGCTCGAAAGGAGTTGTGCGCAGTTCTCTCTTCTCCGCGAGATTCACGGAAGTCCAGCGCGCCTTAAAAGCGCGGGCTTCCGATTTCGTGATATGGTCTTTCATGGCTCCGCTATCCTTTCTTATCAAAAGTTACGATAGCATAAAAAGCCTTTATAATCCAGCTGCAATGTTATTTTCCATGAATCAAACATCACTTGAACCTGTCGATCAGTTTGTGCGTTCCGACGAAATAGAGGCGGTACACGTTCCCCTCCTGCTGGAATACGCACCGGTAAAAATCGTCTACATAGAACTCCCAAAAGTCCGACCCTTCCAGTTTGTGAATTTTGAGGGATTGACGGCGGGGGTTTTCCTTGAGGAAGGCAATCTGCTTTACTTTTTTGTCAAGGCCAATTTCGCATGCTGTGGAAGGAAAGTAAGAAATTCTGGTCGTGGGTATGGCAGAGAAGATAACGGGGATAGAGAGCTTTGTTCTCCAACGGAGCTTACCAGCTTTTGGTCTTTAATATTTCCTTAATTTTTTCCTCATGTTCTTTTTCAACGATGAGGATCTTTTTGTGTTTGGCTTCTTCGATCTTCAAGAGGAGCTTGTTGAGATCCACAGGTTTCTCTAAAAGATCTGCGGCCCCTTCCTTGATGGCGGCGACGCCCTTCTCCACCGTGGCATGTCCTGTGAGCATGATGATTTGAAGATCCGGATTCATCTTCCTCATGCGCCGGATGGTCTCAATGCCGTCGAGTCCCGGCATGGCCAGATCCAGAACAATCGCGTCAAAGTCTTTATCTTTCACCCGCTTCAGGGCATTTTCACCGCTGGTCGAGATATCCACTTTCAGTCCCCGTCCCTCAAGTCTTTGAGAAAGGACCTCTATAAACTTCTCTTCATCGTCCACTAATAGAACATTGGCTTTTATTTCCTCGGACATCCCCATTTCCTCCTGTGCAGTTTAATCGTTTTCCTCTTCATTCATGATTTCCCGTGCTGTGTCAAACTCACCGCTTTCGGCAAAAGCAACGGCGGTCATGGCCCTTTCCAGTTTTTCCTTATAGGCCACCCTGATTTTACTGACCAGGGTCTCAATGTCCGCCGGTTTCTTGAGAAAGTCGAAACCGCCGAGTCTTTTGGCCTCGATCTCATCTTTTTCCGTACCATGGCCGGTCAAGACAATCACCTGGATGTTTGGATAGGCCTTTCTGATCTTCCGCAGAACATCCATGCCATGTAGGCCCGGCATTTTCAGGTCTAATACCATGACATCCGGTTCCTTTTCCTTGACATAAGAAAGGGCCTCTTCGCCGTTATACACGGTTTCCACTTTCAGATCCCGCATCTTTAACCGCTGAGCCAGTGTGTTGACGAAGGCCTCTTCGTCGTCCACCAGCAATACCTTAATATCTTTCATAAGGTGACTCCTTATTATTCTGATGGTTATAAAATAAATATAATAACACTATCTTGTCAAGCAAATACTGATTTCCAAGGGGTAAAAACAAGTGATTTTCCACCCGGCAAGCGGGTGTAGAATCACTCTTGGGACAAAGGGAGTTTTATGGTTATCGCTTCATTCTCCTCATGAGCAAGTTCTCCATGCAAATCCCGTATGATCTCCTGCAGAACTTCATGAGATGGCAGGCCATTTTCGTTTTCCTTGTTCAGGGTATTCCCCTTTGGAACCAGCCGGATCAGTATATTGTCCTTTGAGGAGGATGTTTGAAGGGTAATTTTGCTGTTGGCATCGAGCCTGTTTAGCTTCTCTTCAATCAGGCAGTAGATCAGGCATTGAAGTCTTGCCGGATCAGAGATGATCGCGGGGATGTTTTTTTGAAAATCTTTCTCAAGGATGATTTTTTTCTGGTTTGCAAACCGGCTCATGAGGACCATAAGTTCCTCCAGGATATCATGAACAAGAAAACTGGAAGAAGGTCTGTCCATCCGGTGTGCAAAGCGGTTCAGGTGATTCAGTATATGGATGCTTCTGTCAACCTGCTCATCAATTAATTGAAGAGACGGTACCAAAGGGTGAGCATCCTTTTTCGATGAAGATTTTCCCATAGAGATCAGGTCCTGCATCAGGCCGGAGGATTCCTTGATAATTGCAAGATAGTTCTTCATCTCATGAGTAAAACCGGCAAGAATTTTTCCCATGAAGAGGCGTTGCAGGTTTCTTAACGCCTGTTCGGTCTCATTGTGCATAGATTATTCCTTATCCTTTTTTTTCTTGGCCTGGTCGATTTTTACGGTGAGGTCGTCAATATCCACCGGCTTCACCACATAATCAAAAGCACCTCTCCTGATCCCTTCGTTGCCGCTCTGTTCCGCTCCGAGACCGGTCAGGATAATCACCTCCACGGAAGGGTCATACAGTTTAAGGGTCTTCAGCACTTCCGTGCCGTCCATTCCTGGCATTTTCAGGTCCAGCAATACCACATCCGGAGGGTTTTTGAGAAAAGCCGAGAAGGCATCATCGGCGCAGAATACCGCGGTCGCATCGTAATTGCGTAACTGCAGCCGTTCTGCAAGCGCTGTTACAAATTCCGCTTCATCATCAATTAGAAGCACTTTGGTGCGCGGCATCGGTGAATCTCCACTTAACCTGCGGCAGATATCAGAGGGAGTTCAATGGTAAAGACGGTCCCCTTCTTGACTTCGCTTTCAACAAGGATATTCCCTCCTAATTGTTTAATAATCCCGTATGATATGAAAAGGCCGAGCCCGGTCCCCTTCTCTTTTTCTTTTGTGGTAAAGAAGGGCTCAAAGATATGCTTGAGCGCCGCTTTGGGTATTCCCTTGCCGTTGTCTTTGACGACCACATAAATTGTATTCTCGTCTTTGACCTTTGAGGCTATATCAATGCAGCCGCCGGTATTCACCGCATCAATGGCATTATTGATAATGTTCAGGAATACCTGCTGCAGCCGCCCCCTGTTGCTCTGAATGATCGGGAGACCTTCTTTGAGATCCTGTATCAGACGGATGTCTCTGAACAGGATCTCTTTTTCGAGGAAACCGAGAACCTCTTTGATCACGTCATTGACATCAAAAAGCTCCGGGGTCACGTCCATACGGCGGGAGAATCCCAGGAGACGGTGGGTAATGGCGCTGGAGCGGTTCACGCTGTCGAGTATGCCCTTGACGGAGTTCAGGATCTTTTCCCTGTGTGCAGAGACGTCCCCGCTCATGGCAAGAATATCTTTTATCAAGCCGGCCTTTTCGTTGATGATCGCCAGCGGGTTGTTTATTTCGTGAGCGACGCCGGCGGCAAGGCGGCCCACGGATGCCAGTTTACTGGCATGTTCCGCTTCGGAAAGCGCGGCTTCTCTTTTCTGATCGCAGTCTTTGATCCAGTTGACCATGATCTGGGCCATGCGCATGGCCATCAGGATGACAAATAATAAGCTCCCTATCAGGATCGCAAAGAATTCTCCCTGGAACAACCTTGCTATTTTTGTATCCGGTCTTGATTTGATGACTGTGCATAAGATCCAGGGTGAGTCCTTGATATAGGCATATCCGAACATGGCAGGTTTCCCATTCGCCTGCTTTGTATTCAACACCGAGACGCCCCGTTGATTGAGTGTGTTCCGTAACGGGTACTGTTCCAGAACATTTCCATAGAAGCGGGAAGGGGTCTGCAGGATGCCGCTCTCATTGATGATAAAGGCGTCATCCTCACTGTTGAGATTGATGGAGGATACAAAACTGTTGAGGGTTTCCATATTAATGGTCGCACGGATAATCCAGAAGCTTCCTTCTTCAGGAACTTCTTTCTTTACAGCGATCGCAAAATGAGGGACTTTTCGATAACCCATAAAGACGTCGCTGACGTAGATCCCACGGGCAACCGCTTGATGGAACCATTCCTGATTGGAATAGTCCTTGCCTTTCAGATGATAAGGGCCGGCATAGGATTGCTGGATACCTTCTGCGTCAATCAGGCCAAGGTCAACCACCTGACCGAATTCCTGTTTGAAGGCGGTAAAGACGTCGGCCAGTATCTTCTGATTCGATAGTTGTTCGTACCGATGGCCGGAGGCAAGAAACCTGAGAGCCGAGAGCTTCACGTTTACGAAAAACTCAATCGAGTTCTTCGTGTTCTCAAGATCCCATCTCAACTGGTTCTGGAAATCTTCTTTCAGGAGGTTTTGCAGCCAGAAGTAGCTTACGGTCATCACGATGAAGAGCGGGAACAGAGAAAGGGGCGCAATCATTAATATCAGTCTGATTCTTAAACGCCTGTCCCGGATTTTGCCTGAGTAGCTCAGGGTATCACAGGGCCGGAAAAAAAGAAGGTCTTTTAGATAATGAATGATCTTTTGCACGGGTTCTTTCCATGCCCCTTTCCCGGAATATCCGAATCAAACCGGGCTATAATAGGTTGAAGGGAATATGTCCTTTCCGGTCATTGAAGCGTTGAATGAATATATATCAGATGATGGGGGAGTATAATAAAAAAAAGGCATGAATTCAAGCATTAATGAAACAGATTAAAGTTTATTGACAATAAAAATAAAACATATTAATATATGCCGATTTTTGATTTGTAACATCCCTGTTGCAATGTACAACAAGAAAGCATCTGAATAAGGAGGCCATTGAAATGGGTGGTTGGAGACGGGGTTCTTTATGGTTTGCCATAGCCGCAGTGATCGGGTTGAGCCTGTCGGGGATCGCCTTTGGCGGGGAACATGCCATGGAGGCCGCAGCCCAGCAATCAAGCCTCCCCTGGTGGGCGTGGCCGTTGATCCTCTTTGTCGTCACTTTCATCCTCGGGATTCTGGCCGTTCTCGGCGGGGTTGGAGGGGGCGTGCTCTTTGTGCCGATTATCGGAGGCTTCTTCCCGTTTCACCTTGATTTTGTCAGAGGGGCCGGACTCCTGGTCGCCCTGGCAGGCGCCCTTGCCGCGGGTCCCGGGCTTCTGAAAAAAGGGCTTGCGGATCTGAGACTGGTCATCCCCGTGGCGGTGATTGCCTCGGCCTGTGCCATTGTGGGCGCGATGATCGGTCTTGCGCTGCCCACGAACGTCGTTCAAACCGCTCTGGGCGCCACCATTCTCGGGATCGTGGTCATCATGTTGATGGCCAAGAAGTCCGAGTTCCCGGAGGTGAAGGAACCGGACGCCCTTTCCACGGCGCTCAGAATCAACGGGATCTATTATGAGGTCTCATCCGATCAGGAGATCAACTGGCAGGTACACAGGACCCCCCAGGCCCTTGCCACCTTTGTCCTTGTCGGCATTATGGCAGGAATGTTTGGTCTCGGCGCCGGCTGGGCCAATGTGCCGGTCCTGAACCTGATGATGGGGGCCCCGCTCAAGGTCTCTGTTGCGACCAGTAAATTCCTGCTCTCCATCACGGACACTTCAGCGGCATGGATCTATGTGAACAACGGGGCCGTGCTCCCCATGATCGTGGTCCCTTCCATCATCGGGATCATGTTCGGCTCCATCGTCGGGGTCCAGATCCTTACGAGGACAAAACCGGCTGCCGTTAAATACATCGTCATCACCATGCTCTCTTTTGCCGGGCTTCGTGCCTTGTTGAAAGGGCTGGGTATCTGGAATTAACTTTTGCTGAAAGAGGGGAAAATCAAAATGAAAAAGATAAAGGCCACGGAAGAACAGCTTGCCTATGCCGCGATTCTGGACAAGGGGATGAAATTCGGACTGCTGATGCTTATGGTGACTTTTACCGTTTATCTTACGGGGATCCTTACCCCTTATCTTCCGGTAAGGGATCTCCCGAACTACTGGGGCATGCCGGTCCATGACTATCTTGCAAAGACAGGGATTCCTCATGGGTGGTCCTGGGTGGGATTAATCGGTCATGGGGATTTCCTCAACTTTGTGGGCATTGTCTTTCTTGCAGGTGTGACCATCGTCTGTTACATCAGGATCATACCGATTCTCTTCCGAAAGAAGGACACGGTTTATGCGGTGATCGCCATCATCGAGGTGCTGGTGCTGGTCTTGGCAGCCTCCGGTGTTCTGAAGACCGGGGGGCACTAATTTTAAGCGGATATGCCGTAGAAGATATAGATGGCGCCGATCATCACTGCAAGATATAAGAAGGTCATAATTGATCCCGCCTTGATGTAATCCATGGTCCTGTACCCGCCCGGCCCCATGATATAGGCGTTGACCTGATGCGTGGGAAGGACAAAAGCGTTGGATGCGGCCACGGCCACGGTCAAGGCCGCCATCCTCGGGTCCGCTCCGGCGCCCAAGGCCATGTTGATGGCCAGAGGGACGAGGAGGACCGTAGCGCCCACGTTGGAGACGACAAGGGTAAACGCTGAGGTGAGCAGTCCGATGACCGTCAGAAGGACGATCGGAGAGACGTCTCCGATCATTTTTAGGATATGATTTGCGATATAGGCGGCGGTTCCGCTCTTTTCCGTGGCCACACCCAATGGGATCAGTCCTGCCAGCAGGAAAACCGTTCTCCAGTCTACGGCACGATAGGCCTCATCAATGTTGATCACTCCCGTTAAGATCATCCCGAGAGCGCCGGTCATCAGGGCGAGGGAGAGCTTGACCTTTCCGGATAAGACGAGGAGAAGGGCGACGGCAAAGCATAAAAGGGCCATTCCGGACTTTTGTGTTTTCATCACTTCAGTCTCGATGGGTGTGAGAAAGGCCAGGTCTTTGGTTTCCTTGAGAATGGCAAACTTCTCGAAGATCCCCTGAAGGAGCAGGACGTCCCCCTGCCGAAGGATGATGTTGGAGATGCCTCCGTAATAGACCTTGTCCTGCCTTTTGACGGCGATCGGGTTGACCTGGTATTTCGCTCTGAAATGGACCTCCTTCATGGACTTTCCCTCGAGCTTGGACATCGGGGGGACAATGGTCTCGACCATCCCCGAACTGCTCGATGAGAGCTCATCTTCGAAGATCTCGAGTTTGTCTTTGATCGTCATGCTGTAATCCTCGGCAAATCGCATGACGTTTTCTCTGGACCCGACCACAGCGATGTCGTCATTCGGGCTGATGATCGTCTCCCAGGTGGGGGCCATGATCTTTTTCTTTCCCCCCTGTTTGGCAACCGCAACCACGGTGACGAGATAGTTGGGACGGATGGCCATCTGTTCCAGGGTTTTTTCGCAGTCACACTCCTTTGGGAATTTGAGCTCGATCAGCTCATTTGCGGAAGAGTAGATCTTGCCGAAATCAATGGTCTGTGAGGGCGCGGTTTTACCGCTCGTGCTCGGCAAGACCAATTTTCCGAAGAAGGCGAAATAGGCGAGGGCGGCGATCACCAGGGCGGCGCCGACGGGAGTCACATCGAAAAGCCCGAAAGGTTTCAGATTTTTTGTGGCCATGAGGTCGTTCAGGAGGATCAGCGGACTGGAACCTACCAGGGTCAGGCACCCGCCGATAATGCCGAGAAACCCGAGGGGGATCAAGACCCTTGAGGGAGCGATGCCGAGCTTTTTGCAGACCCGCTGCGTTGCGGGAAGGAAGAGGGCCACGGCGCCGATATTCTGCATGCAGGAAGAGATCAGGGCCACGGTGCCGGACACCAGGGCAATCAGCCTGGCCTCGCTGTTCCCGGCAAGGCGCGTGATGGGTTTGGCCACCTTATTCATGATCCCTGTCCCGTCCAGTCCCGCCCCGATGATGATCACGGCAATAATGGAGATGACGGCGTTACTGCTGAACCCCATGAAGGCCTCCTGCCCGGTCACCAGGCCCAGGAGGGGGAGGGAGACCATCACGATGATCGCAACCACGTCAACCCTGACCCATTCCACAACGAAAAGAAATACAGCGGCTGCGATCACAGCCATCACAAGCATCATATCGGTTGTCAGCATGGATCCGTTCTCCTATTTAGATGTGCGCCGATGAAATACGTTTGTTTCTCAAGTTGTAAAAAGGAAAAGGCCTGAAGGTCCCCCTCCTCTGAGTGTGTTCCTCCGTGTGTGAAAGGGGAGTTTCCGGCCCGCAGTTCCTCGGGGATGAATCTGGCAAAGATGAGCCGGAGCAGTCTAAGCGGCCCTATTCGTATCAGGGATTTGAAACCCGACGTTCAGGGCCTCTCCGGCCGATCCTCGGTGGGCTAATATACCATGAGAAGCGATGATTTCAAAGACTTCATTCTCCGGATGCAAGACAGAACACGGGGACGGAACCTGTGGCGCCATCACAAACCTGATCCGGTTCCGCCAGCACAAAGGCGATTCTCTTCACCTCTTTATGCGTTTCTTTGACCACCCTGTCGAAAGGACCGAACTTCACGATGTGCGTGAAGGGTATCTTTTTTCCCTCTGCCTTGGCTCTGAAAGCCTCGGCCATCTGATGGGTCTGGGTCTTAAGTTCGGCGGCGACTTTTTTCTCGTTCAGGAGATTTAAGATGCGTTTCCCGACGGGAATTACACTGAGGGCGACAATCTCATAGTTCATCCGTCCTGCCATGCCAACGGCGTAGTTCATGAGCGTTTCCGAGAAGCCGTCGTCGCCCCCGACCACCAGGATCTTCTGCCGTTTAGTCTCTTTTTTGCCGATCAGCTCCCTGGCGTATTCCTGTTCCCCTGCCTCGGCAAAGGTCACGGCCTCAGACATCTTATCCAGGACCGATAAAGGCGCCTGTTTTTCGCTGTCGGCATGAACCTTTTTTACGGAACTGCGGCCCTTCAACTGCTTCATGATGCGGCGGGCCGTGTCGATCTCGCCTGCCTCGGCAAAGGTGATGGCCTCTTCAATGGTATCGAGTCTCGACAGGGACCCTGCCATGGTCTTTTTGATGTCCACGACTTTTTGCTCTTCTTTTTTGCCGGATGCCGCCATGCTCCGTGCGGTCTCGAATTCGCCTGCCTCTGCAAAGGCGGCGGCTTCCATGGAATCCTTCAACACTTTAAAAATATTTTTCATGATGCTCACCTCGCTTATGTTTTTTAATATGCCTACTTGTATGTTTATGCAAGGATGATGCCAAGGAGGTAAGCTGTTGATATTTAAGAGATATGCTTGGAAATGGCGGGATTTATGCCGGATAGGGTTATTGCAATATGCAACAGAAGATTGTTTTGTGCAACACTACTCGTTCTCGATCCCGTATCGCTTCAGTTTCCTCCACAGGGAAACCCGGTCTATGCCGAGGATCTGGGCCGCCAGTGTTTTATTCCCATTGACATCTTTCAGGACCCATTGGATATACGCCTTCTCCTGTTCATCCAGGGACGGGATCTTCCCATGCTTCTTGCGGAAGGTCTTGATGTTCAGCTCCTTGAGGTCCTCAGGGAGGTGGGCGATCTCTATGGTATTCCCGTTGCAGAGCGCGACCCCCCGTTCGACGAGGTTCTCGAGTTCCCTCACGTTGCCGGGAAACCCATAATCCATGAGGAGGGCGATGACGTCCTCTGAGATCTCCGTGACGCTTTTCTTCATCAGGACGGCATATTTTTTCAGGAAATAATGGCTTAAAAGGGGGAGGTCATCCTTTCTCTCCGAGAGGGGAGGAATATGTAAAGAGACCACGTTCAAACGGAAGTACAGGTCCTGCCTGAGATGGCCGCTCTTGACAGCCTCCTGGGTGTCACGGTTCGTGGCGGCGATGAAGCGCACATCGACTTTAGATGGTTCCGTGCTGCCGACTCTCAGGACTTCCTTTTCCTGGATCACCCTCAGGAGCTTCACCTGCATGGATGGAGGCATCTCGGTCATCTCATCCAGGAAGAGCGTTCCCCCCGATGCCGTCTCGATCAATCCTTTCTTCGCAGCCGAGGCCCCGGTGAAGGCCCCTTTTTCATGGCCGAAAAGTTCATTGGCGAGAAGCTCTTCGGTGAATGCGCCGCAGTTGATGGCGGAAAAAGGGCCGGGAGAGCGATGGCTGTGAAAATGGACGAATCTGGCGAATAACTCTTTGCCCGTGCCGCTTTCCCCGCTGATCAGGATGTTGCAATCCGTCGGGGCGATCTGTTTTGCCGTGTCCAGCAGGCGCTGCATTTCGGGGTCCTGTGTGATGATCCTGACCTTTCCCTGAAATTTTTCGATCTGTTCCCTGAGCTGGATATTTTCTTTCTTCAGCCTGACCTTCTCCAGGGCCTCTTTGACGACTTTGCGGACTTCGTCCAGTTTAAACGGTTTTGCGATATAGTAGAACGCCCCGTGTTTCATGGTCTCGACGGCGGATTCCAGTGTGGCAAAACCCGTGATCATGATGACCTCGGTATCCGGGCAGAGTTCACGGCATTTCTGCAGGATCTGTATGCCGTCCACCTTCTCCATCCTCAAGTCGGTCAGGACCAGATCAAAAGACTGTTCCCGGAGCAGCTTTAAAGCGTTCTGCCC
>MNYV01000078.1 GCA_001873285.1 Nitrospirae bacterium CG2_30_53_67 | reverse complement strand
TAAGTCTTTCAAGATCATCTCTCCCAAAGGATTTTGGTCGGTTTTTATCTTTGATTTTGGTTCTTCTCCTCTACGAGCCTTCGGCCATTTAGTGGGTAAAAAAGGGTTCGAGGATTCCAGGGTTACGCTTCGCGTGCCCCGCTTTTCTCTATCTTTGCCGTCTGCGACGGCTACTACACTGAGGTATCTTGGGGTCAAGGGTTTAAGTGAAATACTGAAATGCAAGCAGAATCTCCAGATAAAAACACTGGAACCCTAGGACCATCGGCCCCTTATGTTTTTAGCACTTCACTTGACCCCTGGAATCCTTGACCCCTTGACCCCTTGAACCCTTATGTTTTCACCCGCTCTTCTGGAAATGATCTTTATTTTCTCCCTGACTCTTTGTCTGGCTTCTTTGATGCGGCCTGCCCGGATCAGGGACAATGTTTCAGATTCGATCACCTCCCGATAGGCCCGTGTCCTGCGGCTTTTCTCCGGGATCTCCCGCTGGATTTTCGGGCGGGCCTCCCTCAGGAGTTTCAGGAAGGTCTTGTACTCGGGGCCGATCAGGGTTTCGATTTCCTGACGGACCTTTTTAGATAGAGCCGGGCTGCCTCCTCCGGTCGAGACGGCCACGGTCAGGTCTCCGCGCCGGACCATGGAGGGGACGATAAAATTGCAGAGCTCCGGGACATCGACCACATTATATAATATCCCTTTTCTTTCTGCCTGCACGGCGGCCTTGCGGTTGACGGCCGTATCGTTGGTCGCACAGATGATGAGGCGGATCCCGTTCAGGTCAGAGGAGAGGAATTTCCTCTCTTTGTGGATGATCCGGCCGGCCTGGGCAAGCCGGCGCAGTCCGGATGTCAGCTCAGGGCTGATCACCGTGACATGGGCATGAGACTTGAGCAGAGACCGGGCCTTACGTTCTGCAACGCGGCCCCCGCCGATGATCAGGGTTCTCTCCCCTTGAAGATTTAAAAATATGGGATAATAGATGCGCCGGGTCATCATGGGATGAGTTTTTCGAAGAAAGATCGTTTCTGCAGATCTTCATGTTCTTCCGGTGAAGGTTCCCCTGGCGGGACCGAACAGGAACGATCAGAGGCGCCTGCATCGGGAAAGAGGATCCTTCGATACCAGGAATCCATATCCTTTCCCTGGTAGGTCCCTGCAATCCCTATGGGCGTCCGATCTTCTTCGGGCCGGGGTTCATCGAGCAGCGCGATTTTTTGAAGCCCTTCCCTAAGATCGCCCTTCACCGCGTTCCTTGAAGATGGCGCCGGCAAACTGCTGTCGCCGACCGTTGGAAAATAGGGTTCTCTAACGGAGGTTTCATTCGGATCTTCAAAGCCGTTTGCAAGACCTTGCTTTTCTTGCGATGGGATCATCGGGACATATTCACTATTCGGGAAACGTTCAATCAGAAGCTTTCGATAGACTTCCGCATGGTCATGGTCCTTGAGGGAGACGTATGCCTTGTAAAGGTAGAAGATCAGCTTATCTTCAATGCCTGACTCCGGGTAAAGCTCCAGCGCTTTTTTAAAACGATTAATGGCCGAGAAAAGGGCGTTCTTCCGCAGGTAGAAGTCTCCAATAAAGAATTCGCTCTCCGCCAGGAAGGCATGAATCTCCCTGATCCGCAGTCCGGCCTGCGGGAGATACTCACTCTTCGGGAATTTCTCGGCCAGAAGATTGTAGGCTTTCAGCGCCTCTTTGGCGTCGGTGGTGTCCCGGTCTATGGTATCCATCTGCCAGAAGTAGCATTCGCCGATCCGGTACTGAAGATAATCCGCGATCTCGCCTCCGGAATGCAGCTTGAACAGGTCCTCATATTGGGCCCGCGCAGCCTCGTATTCATTTTCCTCGAAGTAGCTGTCGGCCACGGCGATCTGAGCGAGAAGCTCCAGATTGGTCTCCTTGGATATCACCTTGACCTTGTTGAAGGCCTCACGGGCCTTCTCAAACTTTTTTTTCTGGATCAGTTCAAGTCCTTTCTGATAAAGGACACCGGCCGGCTGTTCGTTTTCAGGGGTCTTTTTCTTCCAGAAACAGCCGCCCTGGACCAGGAGCAAGATCAGGAAAACCAGCCATGGGCTGAGCCGAGGTTTTTTAAAGAGAGGTCCTCTCGCCATTTGATGTTCCGTATATTGAATTGAAAAAATATTTGATTTCAATATGTTGTCTATACTATTCATCCCGGTGAAAGTCAAGAAAAAAGGTCTTTCACCTTCTCGTTCATGGATGCGGCTGCAGGGTCTGCGACAAAAATGTCTGTCCTCCGATCCCCCGATCAGGCCTGTCCTCCGACTTGATCGGGGGATCGGGGAATGACGTTCTTAGAGAAATGTTTTACTCATAAATTTGTCGCACACCCGCGGCTGCAATTGAACTTTACATTATTTTGCAGGTTTGTTAATATCAATTTTTAAACTCGACAGTTAAATCTCAGTCATTCAAGGAGTTTTTTGTGCAGCGGGAATGGATCGAAATCCGGGGAGCCAGGGAGCATAACCTGAAGAATATCGATCTGATGATCCCCAGGGACAAGCTGGTCGTCATCACCGGTCTTTCCGGTTCAGGGAAGTCTTCACTGGCCTTTGACACGATCTATGCCGAGGGGCAGAGGCGGTACGTGGAGTCCCTGTCGGCCTATGCCCGGCAGTTTCTGGAGCAGATGGACAAACCTGATGTGGATTCGATCGAAGGGCTCTCCCCGGCGATTTCCATTGAGCAGAAAACCGGGAGCAGGAATCCGAGATCCACGGTGGCCACGGTGACCGAAATTTACGACTACCTCCGGCTTCTTTTTGCCCGGGTCGGGAAACCGTTCTGTTACCGGTGCGGGAAGGCCATTACATCCCAAACGGTCACACAGATCGTGGATCATGTCCTCGCCCTTCCGGAGAAGACCCGCATCCAGATCCTCGCACCGGTGGTGCGCGGGCGGAAAGGGGAGTACAGGAAGGAGTTTTTCAGGATGCGGAAGGAAGGGTTCATCCGCGTGCAGGTGGACGGGAAGATGTACGAGCTTTCCGAAGAGATCAACCTCGACAAGAATAAGAAGCATAACATCGAAATCGTCATCGACCGTATCGCCATCAAGCCGGAGATCAGCCGGAGGCTTGCCGACTCCATTGAACTGGCCCTGAGGCATTCCGAGGGGATCGTGGTCGTGGAGATCATCGGAGGCGAGCGCCTCTTATTTTCCGAACGGCTGGCCTGCATCGACTGCGGGGTGAGCTATCCGGATGTGGAACCGTCTCTCTTTTCTTTTAACAGCCCCCATGGCGCCTGTCCGAGCTGCGGAGGGATCGGGACCCTCATGCGTCTGGATCCTGACCTGATCGTGCCCGACAAGAATCTCTCTCTCCGGGAAGGGGCCCTGAGGCCCTGGAACAAACGAAACTCCTTTTACTTTCACCAGATGATCCTGTCACTGGCCCGGCATTACGGGTTCGACGTCAATACGCCGTTCAAGGACCTTCCTGAACGGGTCCGTCATGCCATTCTCTACGGCTCCGGAGATGAAGAGATTTCTTTCCATCTGGAAGGGAAGGGGGGCCTTTATACCTACAAGCGTCCTTTTGAAGGACTCCTGAACAGTTTCGACCGCCGGTATCGTGAAACCGATTCCGCCTATGTCCGCGAAGATATCGAGGATTACATGGGGGTCAACCGGTGCCCGGACTGTAACGGCGCCAGGCTCAAGAAGGAAAGCCTCTCCTTCAAGGTCGGCGGGCGGAATATTGCCGAGGTGACGGGGATGTCGATCCGGGAAGCCGGGGAATTCTTCAGGATGCTCCTGCTCGACGAGAAAGAGGCCAGGATCGCCGAGAGAATTTTAAAGGAGATCCGGGAGCGGCTGGGGTTCCTGATCAGCGTCGGGCTTCCCTACCTGACCCTGGACCGCACGGCGGCGACCCTCTCCGGCGGAGAAGGGCAGCGGATCCGTCTGGCTACACAGATCGGATCGTCGCTGGTGGGGGTTCTCTATATCCTGGATGAGCCTTCCATCGGCCTTCATCAGCGGGACAACAAGCGGCTTCTTGCAACGTTGAAGCGGCTTCGCGATATCGGGAACACCATTCTGGTCGTGGAACACGATGAGGAGACGATCTTAAACAGCGATCACGTGATCGACATGGGCCCGGGCGCCGGGGAATATGGGGGGGAGATCGTTGCCCAGGGGACACCGGATGAAATCAAGCAAAATCCCCATTCCCTGACCGGGAAATACCTCAGCCGGGAACTCGGCATTCCGGTCCCCCAAACCCGGCGAAAGCCCAGGCGGGGATACATCACGGTGGTCCAGGCTTCGGAAAACAACCTCAAGGGAGTGGATGTCCGTTTTCCCATCGGCCTCCTGACCTGCGTTACAGGCGTTTCGGGTTCGGGGAAGAGCACCCTGGTCCTGGATATCCTTTACAGGGCGCTGGCGCAGAGACTCTACCGCAGCGGGATCAAGGCGGGAGCCCACAAGGAAATCCTCGGTCTTCCGAATCTGGACAAGGTGATTGATGTGGATCAATCTCCCCTCGGCCGGACACCGAGGTCCAACCCGGCCACCTATACGGGGATTTTCACGGATATCCGGAACCTCTTTGCCCAGGCGCCCGAGGCCAGGATGAGGGGATATAAGCCCGGACGGTTCAGTTTCAACGTCAAGGGCGGACGGTGCGAGGCCTGTCAGGGGGACGGTCTGATCAAGATCGAGATGCATTTTCTGCCGGATATCTATGTGGAATGCGACGTCTGCAAGGGCAAACGGTACAATCGGGAGACCCTCGATATCCTCTACAAAGGGAAAAACATCTCCGAGGTCCTGGATCTGACCGTGGTCCAGGCCCTCCGGTTCTTCGAAAACATCCCGGGGATCCGGCGGAAGCTTCAGACCCTGTATGACGTGGGATTGGAATACATCAAAATAGGACAGGCGGCCACCACCCTCTCCGGAGGGGAGGCCCAGAGGGTCAAGCTCTCCCGGGAACTCAGCAAAAAAAGTACGGGGAGGACCCTCTACATTCTGGATGAGCCGACCACGGGACTTCATTTCGCGGACATTCAGAAGCTCTTGGATGTGCTGAACCGCCTGGTGGATGCCGGCAATACCGTGGTGATCATTGAACATAACCTGGATGTGATCAAGTCCTCGGACCATATCGTCGACCTCGGGCCTGAGGGGGGGGATCGTGGAGGCATGATTATTGCCCAGGGGACACCCGAAGAAGTCATGCGGGTCCCGGAGTCCTATACGGGGCTTTACCTGAAAAAGGTATTGCAGACTGCCGAGATGCAGAGATTGAGTCCGAGTTATTCATGATAGATTTTAAGAACGGGAGGTTTTTATGATTATTGTCATGCAGGCCGATGCCACGGCTGAACAACTCGAACATGTCATCAAGAAAATCGAAGATCTGGGATACCGGCCCCACGTGATGCACGGCGTGGAACGAAACGTGATCGGGGCGATCGGCGATGAACGAGGCAAGGCCAGGCTTCAGGTCATCGAAAGCATGGCCGGCGTGGAATCCGTGGTGCCGATCCTGAAGCCGTATAAGCTGGCCAGCCTGGAGGTTCGCAAGGAACGGACGGTGATCGAGGTCAAAGGCGCCAGTATCGGCGGGCAGGATCTGATGGTGATTGCCGGGCCCTGTTCGGTAGAGAGCGAGGAGCAGATCCTGGCCTCTGCCAGGGCTGTGAAGGAGGCCGGGGCCAATGTCTTCCGTGGAGGCGCGTTCAAACCCAGGACATCGCCGTACGCATTCCAGGGGATGGGAGAGGAAGGGCTCAAGCTCCTGGCCGCCGCAAGAGAGGCCACGGGGCTTCCGATCATTACCGAGGTGATGAATCCCCGGGACCTGGATCTGATTGTCAAGTATACCGATATTATCCAGATCGGGGCCAGAAACGTGCAGAACTTCGCCTTGCTCAAAGAAGTCGGACAGACTCAGAAGCCGGTCCTGCTGAAGCGGGGCATGGCCACCACGTTGCAGGAGCTTCTCATGTCCGCCGAATATATCCTCTCCGAAGGGAATGAGGATGTGATCCTCTGTGAGAGGGGGATCCGTACCTTTGAAACCGCGACGAGGAACACCCTGGACTTGAGCTGCATCCCGGTGCTGAAGAGAATGAGCCATCTTCCGATTGTGATCGATCCGAGCCATGCCGTGGGGAACTGGCAGTATGTCCCGGCCATGGCCCGGGCGGCCGTGGCCGCGGGGGCCGACGGCCTGATGATTGAGGTGCACCCCAATCCCGAGGAGGCGCTTTCCGACGGCCCCCAGTCGCTGAAGCCCGATCGGTTTAAGAAGCTCATGGAGGACCTGGTCCCCTTTGTTGAGGCATCCGGAAAAAACATGCCTGACCAAAGGGCGTAAAAAGGGACGGACCCTTTTAAAATAGGTTCATCTCCCATTTAGTGGGTTGGAAGGGTTTTATGATTCCAGGGAAACCGCTTCTTCCCCGGGCACTTTCTCTGAAACGGCCAGAAAGAACAGGGTATGTCATTCCCCGACTTGATCGGGGAATCCAGGTAAAGAATCTGGATTGTCCGGTCAAGCCGGACAATGACGAAATACGGTGTTACGGCACCAATGGAAGCTTCTCTGTTCCGTGCATTTTGCTTGGGTCCTGGAATCCTCGATCCCTTATTCACGCACATTTTGACCCACTAAATGGGAGAAGAACCTTAAAATAAAAGATAAAGAATCAAAAATCAAAATAACGGAGTAAAATCAAAATGGTTATAATCTCCTCTCAATATCTTCCGGTCAAGTCCACGGACTTTCTTGTGATCGGGAGCGGCGTGGCCGGCCTGCGGGCCGCCATCGAGCTCAGCAGACACGGGAAGGTCCTGGTCCTGACCAAGGACGAGGCCACGGCGGGGAGTACGGGATTCGCCCAGGGCGGGATCGCCGTGGTGCTGAGCGACGAGGATGAGATCACTTTTCATTTCGATGATACCATCCGGGCCGGGGCCGGTCTCTGCGATGAAGAGGCGGTCCGGGTTCTGGTGGAGGAGGGGCCTGAAAGGATCCTGGAGCTGATCTCCTGGGGGACCGAGTTCGACCGGGAGGGGACGAAACTCGCCTTTACGCAGGAGGCGGCCCACAGCAAGAGGAGGATCGTCCATGCACAGGGGGATTCCACCGGCAAGGAAGTCGAACGGTCGCTCCTTTTTTATGTCAGGACCCTGAAGGATGTCCAAAAGCTTGACTTCCACTATACCATTGATCTGATCATTCAGGACGGCGTCTGCCTTGGCGTCTATCTCCTCGATGAAGAAGGAAAGAAGATCTCCGCTGTCACCGCTAAGGCCACGATCCTTGCCACGGGCGGTTCCGGTTTCCTCTACCAACAGACCTCCAACCCGCCGGTCTCGACCGGGGACGGAATGGCCATGGCCTACCGCGCAGGGGCCGATCTTGTGGACATGGAGTTTGTCCAGTTCCACCCGACCACCCTTTATCTTCCCGGAGCGCCTTTCTTTCTCCTTTCCGAGGCCATGCGCGGAGAGGGCGCCCGTCTGCTCAACATCTATGGGCAGGAATTCACCCACAAATATCATCCTGAGAAGGATCTGGCCCCAAGGGACATTGTGAGCCGGGCCATTGTCTCGGAGATGGTGGAGACGCACAGCCTGCATGTCTACCTGGATCTCACCCATCTCAACCCGGACTTTATCCGGAAGCGGTTCCCCCGGATCTGTTCCACCTGTCTTTCCTACGGAATTGATGTCACACGCCACCGGATTCCGGTAAGCCCGGCGGCCCACTACATGATGGGCGGCATCCGGACCGACCTTAACGGCGCAACCAATATTCCCGGCCTTTACGCCGCAGGAGAGGCGGCCTGCACCGGCGTTCATGGCGCCAACCGTCTGGCGAGCAATTCCCTGCTCGAAGGGGTGGTCTTCGGCGCACGGGCCGGATCCGCCGCGGCTCATTATTCCCGGAAGATAAAGAAGCTGCCCGAGCGGGTCCTGAATCCTTTTCTGGAGAAACCTGTGGCCGGAGAAGATCAGATCGCCGAGGTTGATGAAGTTCGCGGGATCCTCAGAAAACTTTTGTGGGATAGGGTTGGAATCATCCGATGCGGGAAATCCTTA
The DNA here is from genome assembly GCA_001873285.1 of Nitrospirae bacterium CG2_30_53_67. Lineage (NCBI taxonomy): Bacteria > Pseudomonadati > Nitrospirota > Nitrospirae bacterium CG2_30_53_67. Next base: position 6,033 of record MNYV01000078.1, on the reverse strand, counting down.
TCCGAAGCCATGGCCATGCTTCAGGAATGGAAGCCTTTCATGGAACGGATCTACCGCCACCGCAAGGGACTGGAGCTGCAGAATATGATCACGGTTGCAACCCTGATCACCCAGGCGGCCTTGATGAGAAAAGAGAGTGTGGGGGCCCATTACCGAACCGATTGCCCTCATAAATCCGAGACAGGGCCAAGGCATATTGTCTTGAGGAAATCCTAAATTTAAAAAAAATGCACTGAGGAGTTTGGCCGGATGTCCCATGAAGATCTTTCCGGATTGAAGATCGACAAGTCAGAAGCCGTGTTCCGCCCCAAGAGACGACAGCGGGTGTTCCTGTGGGCCGGGGCCGCCCTGTTGATCCTCGCGGCGGCTGTTCTTTACGCGAAGGGGATCCTCTCACCGGAAGTCAAAGTGGAAGTCATGAACGTCTCCAGGATCTACCCGTCACAGACCTTCACCCTGCTGAATGCAAGCGGATACGTGGTGGCCCAGAGAAAGGCCGCACTGGCGTCCAAGATCACCGGGCGTCTCGTCTCCCTGACGGTTGAAGAGGGGAGCCGGGTGAAAAAAGGGGAAGTCATCGCCAACCTTGAAAGTGAAGAGGCCGAAGCGGTGAAGGAGGAGGCGGAAGCCAACCTGAGGATCTCACGCTCTGATCTCGCGCAGGCGGAAGCTGAACGGCATGAGGCCTCTCTTTCCTTCCAGCGGAGCAGGGATCTGCTGAATCAGGGGTTTCTGTCCAAGACCGAATACGATCTCCAGGAGGCCCGCTACAAGAAGGCCGCCGCCGCTGTTTCAGGAGCGGAACAGGGGGTCAAGGCCGCGGCCGCGGCGCTGAAAAACGCCGGGGTGTCGCTTGAATATACCAGGATCCGTGTCCCTTTCGACGGCGTGGTCCTGACCAAAAATGCAGACGTCGGCGACATCGTCACACCGCTGGGCGCCGCGGCCAATGCCAAGGCTTCGGTGGTGACCATCGCGGACATGGATTCTTTGCTGGTGGAGGTTGATGTCTCTGAATCCAATCTCGAACAGGTCAAACGGGGGCAGCCGTGCGAGATACAACTGGACGCGCTTCCCGAGTCCAGATTCCGAGGCGTGGTCCACATGATCGTTCCGACCGCTGACCGGTCCAAGGCCACGGTCATGGTCAAGGTCGGCTTTGTGGATCAGGAGAGCCGCATCCTTCCGGAGATGAGCGCGAAGGTCGCCTTCCTTCAAAGGCCGGTCGGGCCCGGGGAGCAGGAACCTCGTACGGCCGTCCATCCCGACGCCGTGCTCAAACGAGACGGGAGACAAGTGGTTTTTCTCATGGAGTCGGGCAGGGCCGTGGAGACGCCCGTCACCCTGGGCGTCCGGATCGGCGACATGGTCGAGGTGACAAGCGGTGTCAAGCCGGGTGACAAGGTAATATTGAAACCTCTGAACAAGATCAGGGACGGGGAGAGGATAAAGGTTGTTGAACCTTAGATGAAGACCGATCATCAGTCCATTGTTGAAATCGTTGATCTTGGCAAGTCATACCGCAGAGGCAGTCAGATCGTGCCGGTGCTGGAGCATATCACCCTCCATATCCGTGAGGGAGAATTTCTGGCCCTCATGGGGCCGTCAGGTTCAGGGAAGAGCACCCTCCTGAATCTGATTGCCGGCATAGACCAGGCGGACAGCGGGACCATCAGGGTCGGCGGGGTGGATATCACCTCTCTTTCAGAGACCGAACTTGCCCGCTGGCGGGCCGTGAATGTCGGCTTTATCTTCCAGTTCTATAACCTCATACCGGTGCTGACGGCCTGCGAGAATGTTGAGCTTCCCCTGCTTCTGACCGGGCTTTCGAAAAAACAAAGGCTCGATCACGTGGAACTGGCCATGCGGCTGGTGAGCCTGACCGACCGGATGGATCATTATCCCTCGCAACTCTCAGGCGGCCAGCAGCAGCGGGTGGCCATCGCCCGCGCCGTGATCACCGATCCGGCCATTCTGGTGGCGGATGAACCCACAGGCGACCTCGACCGCGTCTCCGCCGAGGAGATCCTCAACCTCATGGCCCGGCTCAACAGCGAATTCGGAAAGACCATCATCCTGGTCACCCATGACCCCCGTGCCGCGGAAAAGGCCAGGATCATACGCCATCTTGAAAAGGGGATACTGACCGATCATGCTACAAGTTAAGTTTTCTCCCACGCAAGATGTTTCTCGGTATGATATAAATCGTTTCATGTGCTGAAACGAATCGCAGCTCTGCAATAATATATTGAAAATGAAGAAGAGGCTGTCCGGCCACCCATTCAACCACACCAGGATTTCTCCTTGACCCCTGTACCTTTTCAGGTGTATCCTACGCGCTCAAAACGGTCGTCCCAGACGATGGGAAATGGCGCCTGATCGACCAGGGTAGGATGCAACTGGAGGGCAAAGCTTCAGGCCCCAGTTTATGCGGGAAGAGATCGGGACTTGGGTGCAGGTTGAACTTTGAAGATTTGACCTGCGGCCGTGACGGCCAATAACCTGTTGTATGTGAATCACTCCGAGATAGAGGATGCGCAATTCAAGGTTAGCAGCGAAGACAAGGCATTGAACAAGAAGTTTTGTGGAGAACCCCTATGAGAACGGAGGACGTCCGCTGGATTCAACGTTTCAATCACTTTATCAAAGCCCTTTCGCAATTGGAGGAAGCCGTGGCGCTGGCACAACAGCGCCACCTCTCCAAGCTCGAAGGGCAGGGACTGATTCAAGCATTCGAATTTACCCATGAACTGGCCTGGAACACGCTGAGGGATTTTCTGGAAAATCGTGGTGTCCAAGATCTATACGGCTCAAAGGACACAACCCGCGAGGCCTTCAAGACAGGGCTGATCGAGAACGGCGAGACATGGATGGAAATGATCAAGAGCCGGAATTTAACCTCGCACACCTATGATGAAGCCACAGCCGCCCAGATCGTTACCGCCATTCACAGCGCCTACTTTGCGGAATTCGATGCGCTCCAAATCAAATTGAAGGCATTGAAGAAGGAGGAGGAAGGGGCATGAAATATGGCCTCCCGCAATCCACCGTCCAAAAAATCCGCGCCGTCCTTAGTCACTGCCCTCAGGTGGAAAGGGCGATTCTGTACGGTTCACGCGCCAAAGGCAACTACAAAAACGGTTCCGACATTGACCTAACCCTGCGCGGCGGCTCGGATTTGACGCTGAAGGTGATCTACAAGATCCTCGACGACCTCGACGAGCTGCTCCTACCGTACACCATCGACCTGTCCATTTTCAACAACATCGGCGACCCCGACGTGATCGACCATATTCGGCGCGTGGGCGTCATGTTCTACGAGAAGGGCGAGGTGGTCCTTGAGCCGGCGTAACGGGAGCGGAAATCGGCAGACTCATGGGCATTGATTTCAGTACACTGCATCTCACTCCCCCGCTCGCTCCCCGATCCTGACCCTCACTCCCTCGCTTTCCCGGCGAACGGCCGTTGCCGTGCCCTGAGCTTTGCACCATGCCCGTAGGGTGACCGGCCGTCATCCAACCTATTCAGCACATAAGATTTATCCCTCGCAAAGTGTTTCTCGGTCTGAGTCCGGTTTTCTCCCGTCTTGTTGCCTCATTGGAAAATGTTACCGAAGGAGTCCGGATTTCTCCTTGACCCCCGTACCTTTTCAGGTGTATTCTACATGCTCAAAACGGTCGTCCCAGACGCGTGGAAATGACGTCTGATCGACCAGGGTAGGATGCAACTGGATGGCAAAGCTTCAGGCCCCGATTGATAGGGGACGAGTTTGGGACTTGGGGCCAGGCTGAGTGAACTTTTAAGGTTTGACCCACGGTTACACGTTTGAAAAAGGAACACCGGGGTACTCTTGCGGGTCCGTAATTGATAAATGAAGATGACCCATGAATCCGCGATGGACCATGCAGTGAACTGCAAACGTTAAGCAGCAATAAAAGGTGTCACGTGTCCGACGAATCATTAGGATCAAATCAATCAAGCCTGCCTCCAGTGAAGAACGTTATACCGCCTACCCCAGGCGAGCAAATCATGAGTCTCGCAACGGGCAATAGTTACACTATGGGCGAGAAAATCGGCGAAGGTTTCTTTGGTGTCGTTTACAGTTGCCTCGACATCTGGGGAAACGATCTCGCGGCCAAGGTTCTAAAGCCTATCGGTACTTATGAGAAGGTCCGTTCTTCAGCAGAGGCAGAGCTAAGAAAGCTTGCATTGCTTCGGCATCCACACGTCACTTACGTTTATGATGCATTTGAGTTTAGAGACACATTCTATATTGTCACCGAGCGTTGCTATTGTCCCTTGACACAGTTATTCTCGCTCAATCCCTTTAATGGGCTTGCTTGGCTAATTCCGATTGCACGATGCGTTCTTCAGGCAGTGCACTACCTCCACCTGAATCAGCATGCACATCAAGATATACATCTCGGGAATGTGTTTGCTGCATTTGCTAAAGACGAAATGCGGCCAACTGAACCAGGTGCTATTCAATTTAAACTTGGTGATTTTGGGGTGGCCAAGTTGTTTGGTGAGCTGGACGCAACGAATACTCGAGCGGAATGGATGCTTCCGCCAGAAGCAATTGATCCAGCTGAGTTCGGAGCAATCGATTATCGCATTGATCTTTATCATATTGGCCAACTTCTCTTACAGTTTGCTTTCTCCCGTGAATTGAGATTTTCTCGGGAGGAAATCCTCAGTGGCCGTCCAAGAGAAATGGCTTTGTCACTTCAGGCTCCATACAGTTTTGCTTTGGAGAAGGCGCTTCGAAGGCACGTCACCTTCCGTACAGCAGGAGCTATGGAGCTTTGGCGGGATCTTCATACTCCTCACGCGCCCGCTCTCCCTAACACAACGAGGTCTTAGAGATTGGTCGACACATGAGTATCACAGTGCTGAGGGTGCAACGGAATTTATAAGGGAGAACAAACCATCAAAGAATTGAAGGATGAGTGAGAAGGGTTTTATTTGTAACAACGAATTTCACTGCATGGACAGCAAATGTCCCTCTATTCTATCTATTAATTTGGGCGCTGAGGAAGCAGCGTGGATATTGACGCGGATCACATCCGGCAGTTAGTAGAGAGACCACTTGAAAGCCTCTCCATTGAATTTAAGAGATGGATAGACCCGGATTCCGCGTATCCGGCATCTGACTCGGCCCGTCGCTCGGAGCGATGGCACGGCCACTTAGCACACTAACCGTTGGGAGAGCCTATCCGTAGAAAATAGGCAGATTGGATATGGAAAAGGAAGCCAAAGCAAGGATTCTGATCAACGACCTTCTGCGAAGGTCGAACTATCGGTTTTTTGACGACGAAACCGGCCCAGCCAACATCGCGCTTGAAGCAAACGTAAAACTCAAGAAAAAAGCCCTCGATGCACTCGGGGAGGACTTCGAGAAAACCGCCAACGGCTTTGTCGATTACCTCCTGCTGGACGAGGGAGGATTCCCCCTTGCCGTCTTGGAGGCGAAGTCCGAGAAGTACGACCCCCTTATCGGCAAAGAGAAGGCCCGGAAATACGCCCACTCACAGAATGTCCGGTTCGTCATCTTGTCGAACGGAAACCTGCATTACTTCTGGGACTTGGAGCAAGGCAACCCGGTTCTGATCACGGAGTTTCCGAAGCCCGAATCCTTCGGCCATTTCCACGCCTTCAAGCCGAACCCCGACACCTTGGTCAGCGAGAAGGTCGAAGCCGATTACGTTGCGGTCACACAGAACCCCAATTACCACAATGATCCCCGCTGGAGCGATGCCGGGCAACGTGATGCCTTCATCAAGGAAACGGAACTGAAGTTCCTCCGCCCGTATCAACTGCGGGCTGTCGCCGCGCTCCAGGATGCCGTTCGCAAGGGTCAGACACGTTTTCTGTTCGAAATGGCGACTGGCACCGGCAAGACCCTGACCTCTGCCGCCGTTATCAAACTCTTCATGCGGACCGGCAACGCAAAACGGGTTCTCTTCCTCGTGGACCGTCTGGAACTCGAAACCCAGGCTTGGAAAGCCTTTGTCCGGCTTCTGAAAAGCGACT
>MNYV01000077.1 GCA_001873285.1 Nitrospirae bacterium CG2_30_53_67 | reverse complement strand
AGAGCTAATCTTCATATCAACCCCTCAGACAGCAATTCACGGATCAGTTCGATCACCTTGCGAGACGGTTTACCTTTCATCGGCATCTCGTTTTCCAGGTCCCATTTGACGACGAGCTTTCCGTCTTTGTAGACATGCACATGCCGAGGCCCATGGTCACCTGCCCAAGTGAAAAAGACGAACCCGCCTCGTCGCACCTTTCCCATAAAATATGTTACCCTTAGAGGTATCTCTTGTCAAGTAAAAATGGGCCTCCGACAAAAATGCCTGTCCTCCGACCCCCGATCGAGTCGGGGGATGACACCCGGAGCCGGGGATGACGGCGCCTTGTCATTGCCCGGCTTGACCTCGGTTTACCGGGGCCTTGACCGGGCAATCCAGTTTCTTTGCCTTGAATCCACCGGAGACAAGGAATAAGAGCACACAGGCAACCCCATAGGGTAACGGACCCCTTTTGAGATGAGGAATTTCTCGGCCTTTTCTCCTTGATTTTCCACAGGATTCTTATTGACATGCCTGAAACCACCTGCTATCCTGAACTTGCATTCACCTGCTTGAGAAATCTACCTTTCCCAAGCAAGGGTACCGAGAACCAAAGTTGGATATAATGGTTCCAGTGAGGGGGTGAATTTCGGTGACCAAGTTAATCATCGAAGCAGACGACAACTGGACACGCGAAAGAATCAAGATTGCCATCGACACTGAAGCCCATGTGCTCAGAAAGACCGTGGAAAGAATCCGGAACAAGATCACGGAGTTTGAGAAAAAGTACGGCTCACCGGACCGGAAAAAGCTCTACGGTAAAATCGGGGATATGGAACTTCTCGAGTGGGAAGGCGAGATTGAAACACTGAAGCGGGTCGAGCGGAAATTGAAATCCCTCGAGGAAATCAATTTTGAGTATCGATAACTACATCGCCGAAGTGGAAACGCTCATCGCCTCTTATTCCATCGTCTCCTCATACATCCTCACCATCGACAGGAAAACGAGCGACATCGCCTTCATTTCCGGCACAATAGAGTTCAAGAATGGTTTCACGCTCGACTTCAAGGAGTTCGTCGAACACAAGGGCCAGGTCGTGGAAAAATATTCATACGGTTACAACTACCGCTATGGGGCGGATGTTCTCTTCCGCTACGATAACGCACCCGATCCAAGAGCAAGAAATCTGACCTCTTTCCCGCACCACAAACACCTTAGAAGTGGAGGCATCGCTGAATCCCACCTTATCAGACTTACGAACGTTTTTGAAGAAATAGAAAGCATAGCCGGTCGGAAGGAAGACTGATTCAGTAGACGGCTTCAGGAAGCCTTCAGCCGAGAATAGTTTGTCATTGTCCGGCTTGCCCTCGGTTTACCGGGGCTTGACCGGGCAATCCAGTTTCTTTGCCTTGAATCCACCGGAGACAAGGAATAAGAGCACACAGGCAAGCCCCTCGGATAACGGGCCCCCCTTGAGATGAGGAATTTCCCGGCCTTTTCTCTTTTCCTTTTCACTCGAAGTCATGATCAACTATGATGATATGGAAGGAAATCGAGCAGATCCTCGAATCAGGCGGGATGAGGTTGAGGATGGCAGGAACAGGAAGGATCAGGAGGGGTCGTAGAAAGTCAATATCCGATTATCAAAGTCTGGGTACCCTGGACTGGACTTATTTGAGGTGCTCTTCGGTGTAGAGGGAAAGCTCGATCATTCGCTCCAGGAGCTGGTCCGCAGGCATGCCGGGAAAATTGCGGTACACCAGTTCCTTGGCAAAAAGGCGGCAGATGTAACGGAGCTTCCTCGCCCGGCTCTTGGAGGCATAGACGAAATCTCGGTGCCCATTGTTGATGACGATGAGATTCTGCTTTTCTTCATACCTCGACCGCCAGAGATCTCCCGGCGCCCGCTGAAAGGTATAACCGGGTAGTCCCTTGGCCGCAGCATCTCCGCCCGGCTGTTTCGGCAGGATCGAATCGGAAACGGTAACAAGCCCCTCGGCAGTCACGGCCGTCTCTCCCTGCGTTACGGTAAGGGACAACTTCACCAGGCCCGGTTCAGCGGGCGCGGTGAATGTGACAATCTCGTCCGTGGGGTCCTCCAGCCTTCCGCCCCCTTCTTCAATCTTCCATTCGAAGGTCAGGCCTTCTTCCACGAGTCTCCGGCTCTTGTCCCGGGGGACCGCCCGGAATCCCTTGCTCTTTCCCACGGCGACAACGGCAGAAGCCGGAGAGATACGCGCGCTGAAAAGAGGACCGGCAAACTCAAAAAACTCCTTCTGACGGGGGCCTTCCCTGGTTTCCTCCGGGATTGCCTTCCCCTCGACCGCGTCTCCTTCGGCCTCCCGCTCCACGGAAGGTTTCCCGCTCCGGGACCGGACGTGAATATCAAACCAGTCGTATTCTTCCTGCGGAAGCGAGAGGATCGCCTCCTTCAGGGCATTCTGTACCGTCTTCAGAATCTTCCGGCTTGCCCGTTCCTCCTCGGCCCTTCGCTGCTCCGCCACGATCTCGATGAGCTTCTCTTCAAGGGGATGAATCGCAGTCGAAAAATCTTCCAAACGTTCGTCTTGAATGATACCGCTCCGGGTGCTCGGCGTCAGATTGAGATAGGGGACATCGATGATCCCTTCGAGCCAGCCCGAGGTCCAGGGTTCCCGGTTGAACCGTTCCAGTTCGGTGATGCAAGGGATGACCCGTGTCCCCGAGCGGTACAAACCCACGCGGTTCTCCGTATTCGACTCGTTGAGGTAGATCTCATGATAGATCTCGCCCGCCGGAGAGACCGCCTCAGGAAGCTGGTGAAGGAGCCGGCCGGAAAACTCACGGGGCTCCACGGGGATCTCCTTTCTCGCTGTCCGGTCGACCACCTTGATCTTCACGCCGGATCTCCGGATCCGGTCCCGCAACTCCGAGGCCAGATAGCGCTGGATCTTTTCCCCGTTGAGGTGGCGTACCCCCGGAAGCAAGGGGGAGATGGTCAGTTCCGTCCCCTCGGAGGAGAGGAGAGTATGCCGCCGGCCGATCTGGTAACCGGGCGATCCCTTGGTCATCGCCATCTCATAGTGTTTGCCATCACTCGATGCCGAAACGAGTCTCAACTCCTCCCCGACGGTCCAGAAACTGAGCAGACCGATCCCGAACTCCCCCTGGAGGTTCGAGGCCCCCTCCCTTTTCAACTGCCTCTTGATCGAATCGCAGATATGGGTGGCGACATACTTGAAGTTGGGAAGCCCGTCGCCGTCCAGGGGGATCCCGTCGCCGTCATCGATGACCTTGAGGTAAGGAGCGCCCTTGTCCCGCCCCCGGATGATGGTCACGTTGCGCGCATGGGCATCGATGCTGTTCTCCACAAACTCCGCGATCGCCTTCAAGGGATTACTCTGTGAGAGAGCAATGATCGTGATGGCGTTCCAGCTATCGCCGATACGGAGTTTGCCTCCGTTCTGAGTTCTTTTTTTCCGCTTCATCGCCAGTCACACCCAGAGAAAATCGGGGAAGACCGGACCGGTCCTCCTGGTTGTCGATCACCACACGAATCCCTTGTACACTATCAGACCTCCCCGTGTCCGTCCTGGAAGGGTTCTAAATCGTTGATGAGAAGCTAACAGAAAACCGTTGCGGAGTCAAGAATTTGGGTGAAAGCCTCTTTCCCTCATTCTATCTCGTCGGGTTAGCAGAATCTGAGATTCTGCTCCCAGAACTAAAGAATTCTTTAGCTATTCTGAGACCAGCCCCACTGCAACCTGTTTCTTGCGCCGCGCAGTACCCCCGAAACAAGGGACGGGAATATTCGTATCCCGGAACACCCTATCGTTCATGGTAATAAGAAGAGAAGATGAGTCCATTGATATCATTCCTGCCTGGAAGTGGTTCTTGCCAAATCCATCAAGATAAAGGAGGAATGGGGTCATACTCTATGACCCGTCGTCACCGTTGCATTGATGAAATCATGATAGGCAGAAACCGCCTTCTTCCTCGTGTTCGCCATATACCCCAACGGCATTTCAACCTCAAGCCAAGCCGAAGATCTGCTGGAGAGATATGTCCGGACGAGGCGTATTACCAGGCGCCCCACGGCGGAGCGGAGATCGATCTTGTGCTGGTGGAAAACGGGCGGATGCTGATGCTCTCGGAGAACTTCTCTTACTACGACCGTGAGAGGAGCATCGCCTATAGTCCTTCCTACCTGATTTAGGGCACGTTGCTCTATGGGCCCAATCCCCGAGCGGGCCGGAATTTCAGTTTGTCATTGTCCGACTTGCCCTCGGTTTACCGGGGCTTGCATGTGCGTGTCCGCACCTGTCTGCGTGCTGCCGCACAGCACAGGCAGGCGCAGACAGGCTTGATCGGACAATCCATACGTCCCCTTGTCATCGACCGGACAATCCGGTTTGTCTTGCCTTGAATTCGCCGGAGACAAGGAATAAGAGCACACAGGCAAGCCCCTCGGATAACGGACTACCCTTGAGATGAGAAATTTCTCGCCCTTTTTCTCCTTGCTTTTTCAGTCGAAGTCATTATCAGCTACGATGAATGGAAGGAAATCGAGCAGATGCTCAAATCAGGCCGCCAAGGCATGACGAGGGAAAAGCTCAAAGCCTACGCCGGCGCCGTGCATCTTGAGGAAGAACCTATAGAATACCAAAGGCGGGTGCGGAGTGAGTGGAAATAAATTCCTCCTTGACACGAACATTCTTCTCTATGTCATAGGGAAGAAAATAGATATCCTTGCCTTGCCGGAAGGCGAATTTTATATTTCTTTTGTTACCGAACTCGAGCTATTGTCCTACCCATCTTTGACCGCCGGGGAAGAACAAAAAATCAGGGAACTCCTACGCGAAATTCCCGTCATCGATATTTCTCAAGGCATAAAAGACAAGACCATACAGTTCAGAAGACAGCATCAATTGAAACTTCCTGATGCCATCTAAGCTTTCTTCAAATAAGTTAAACAATTGACTTGATTTATCTCTTAAATAAAGATAGATTTGGTATATGAAAATGATTTTAGACCATCTCATCGACGACTTCCATGAGAGACCTCTGCCGGACCTCATCCCGCGCGATCAGTTTATCTCTCGTGTACCACGCAAGGCCAATGTCGTGATCGGAATGCGCCGTTCCGGGAAAACATGGTTCTGCTATCAACAAATGAAAGAGCTGTTGGCACAGGGAATTGAAAGAGAGCGGCTTTTGTATCTGAACTTTGAAGACGAACGACTGCTCCCCTTTGCAGCAGCCGATTTTCAACACATCCTTGAAACCTACTATCGAAAGTTCCCTGGTTTTAAGACACGACAATGTTATCTATTCTTGGATGAGGTGCAGCGTATCCAGGGGTGGGACAAGTTCGTACGACGCGTCCTCGATACAGAACAATTGTCCGTCTGTATAACAGGTTCTTCGTCCAAACTCCTGAGTACGGAAATTGCCACCGCCTTAAGGGGCAGGTCACTCATCACGGAAATATTTCCCTTCAGCTTCAGAGAATTTTTAGGATTTAACAAGGTGGAGCTAAAAGGAACACCCCGGTTCGGATCCAAAATGAGAGCAACCTTGCAACACATGATGGGAATCTATAGTGAGACGGGTGGATTCCCTGAAGTTCAATCGCTCGACGATGAGTTGCGACGCCAAGTGCTTCGAAACTACCTGGACGTTGTAATTCTTCGCGATATCGTGGAACGGCACGCGATCAGCAATGTCACAGCCTTAAGGACCCTCATTCGACATATCATGAGCGCGCCGGCAACACGGTTCAGTGTGAACAAGTTTTACAATACTCTAAAAAGCCAAGGCACTCCCTGTACGAAGAACAACCTGTATAATTATCTCGATCACCTTACGGATGCCTTCCTGGTCTATCAGGCGCCGCTTCACTCCCGCTCTGTAAAGGCGCGGCAAGTCAATCCGAAAAAGGTCTATGTGATCGATACGGGACTTCTGGGAGCCATGTCCTTCCAAATGACCGAGGATCGGGGGGCACGCCTGGAGAATCTCGTCTATATGCATCTTCGCAGGAAGGGCTTTGCGCCGGAATACTATATCACCAGGAAGGGAAATGAAGTTGATTTTGTTCTGTGGCCGGAATCAGGAGGAGAACGTCAGTTGATCCAGGTCTGCTGGAACCTAAAAGACCCGAAAACAAGACAGCGGGAAGTGGATGGACTGCTCTCTGCCATGGATGAATTGCAATTGAAACGGGGGACCATCGT
>MNYV01000076.1 GCA_001873285.1 Nitrospirae bacterium CG2_30_53_67 | reverse complement strand
GTCCACTTCAGCGATCACCTTCCGACGAAGATCCGTCATGGTTTTTCACTCACTGGATAGGTTTATTCTTTGAAGGACCCTGCCTAAGTGGTCCTGTTCGTAAATATGGTAACGTACCGAGAGGGTCGTAGGGCAGTCTCATCAAGGCGAGCTACTGAGGTGTACCCACTGTGGTACGCCGCAAGGAGCGGAACGCAGATGAGGCCGCCCTACGGCACTCGAATGCGACCGTATTTACGAATAGGGCCACTAAGCGCTCCCATCCGGGACGGATTGAAAAGCAGTATATATGTCAAATTCCCATTGACAGAAAAAGCACACCGGGAGATACTTAAATAGCAGATTAGAGCTTTGGTTTCAAATGCTTGCCGAGTTTTGAGCCTCTTTTACGAACGGCACTAAAAGCCATGCGTTAATTACCTCTGTGGGAGAGCATATTGGGGTTCTCTGACTTGTACTCGGTTTAACGGCAGCGGACCTATTGATAGTCTGTAGTCTATGTGGATTTTAAGAGAGGAGGCGTTATGGGAGAATGTGAAACGTGGAGAAAGGGAATCATCGGTTTAATTATTTTTATTATGACGGCTGGGACGGGATACGCTGTGGATCTCCAGAGTCTGGATCTGGCCGCTTGCATTCAGGCCGCGATGGAAAAGGACCAGGGGCTGATCGCCTCTGAAGCGGCGGTGAAAAAGGCCAAGGCCGTGCTCATGCAGGCCCGGTCGGCGTATTACCCTCAGGTCATGGTGAGTTCGAGTTCCATCAAATTGGACGAACCCATCAATCTGCAAAACTTTTCTCTGCCTGTCGTGGGCTATGCCTCGCCTATGACGGTGGAGCGTTTCGATTTAACCGATGACAAGATGATCGTGACCGAGGCCGGGGTTGAACTCCCGCTTTTTACCTGGGGCCGGATCACCAACATGAACCGCCTGGCCAAACTCGGTGTGAATGTAGCCGAGAGCAAACGAGAAGACGTCCGCAATCAGCTCCTGCTCACCGTGGTGACCTCTTACCAGCAGGCGGTGCTGGCCCGTGAGGCGAGGAAGATCCTCTTGGAGACGATCTCGGAGATGGAGCTCTTTTATAAGACGGCGGATGCGGATTTCAAGAAGGGGGCGAGAAACGCGCCGGAGAAGGATGTGATTCAGGTCCAGTATGACCTGGACGATATGCGGACCTGGCTCCCGGAGCTGAACAAGTGGGAGACGTTAAGTCTGGAGGCCCTGAAAATCACCATGGGCGTGGATGTCTCGGCGACCATCAACATCGTGGGGGACAAACTGAATTATCCGGACTTCCGCCAGGATTTGCAGGCCATGGTGGATACGGCCATGAAGAACCGCCCGGAAATCCGGATGCTGAAGGACGCGGTTCAAAGCGCCAAGCTTCAAAGGAAGGTGGCGGCCGTTTCGAACCTTCCCATGATCGCGGCGTTCGCCAAGAAGACCTGGACCAGCGACGACTTCGACGCCAACCAGGACTCTGTGAGCACGGTCGGAATCGGCGCTCGTATGAATCTGTTTGACGGCTTCAAAGGTTACGGGGAATACAAGGAAGCCTCGCACCACATGGTGGAGCTTGAGAATCAGTATGAGTATCTGCAAAAACAGATCGCCCTTCAGGTACAGCAGGCTCTGACGGAGGTCAATGAATTCTACGAGCAGCTCAAGATCCGGGAAGAAGCCAGGGAAAAGGCCATCCGGCAGGTCAAGGTTGTGCGGCAGGGGTACCCGTACGGGATGACGACCGTGAAGGATGTGAACGACTCCCAGGTTCAGAAACGCTGGTCCGATGCCCATTGGCTCTTCAAGAAACTCGATTATGTGAAAGCGATCGCCAGGTTGAATCAGGTGGTAGGGCAGGAGGTTTATCCCTTCAGATAAACCCGCTGCAATCCGTTCCGACCCCGATAGAAAATTGAGGAACAGACCGTTATGAAACGAGCGTTCTTGATCGGATTCATAATGACATGGGTGATGGCGGGATCGGCGCAGGCCCAGTTGACTTTCGGTTTTGTGCCGAATAACAACTCCCTGGTCCGGTCCGAAGAAGAGGCAAATCTTCTCTGCGGCTATCTCCAGGACCGTATGGATGAGAAAATCGCGGTTCGCCCGTTTCAGACTGAGAATGCTCTGTTCCGAGCCCTCGATAGCAAAGAGGCTGATCTGGCTGTTGTCAGTAATGTCTTTTATTATGAACATGACGGGGCCCTGCAGCTCATTTCGAACTTTACCCGGTCTGAGGAAGAGACTCACAATCTCCTGCTGATCTCGGCCAGGAACGGGTCCGTGCATTCGATCTCTGATCTGAAAAGGGGGAATCGGCGTCTGGTGATGGATGAGAAGAGCCGGTCGAGATGGTCCTTTCTGATGGAGGCCCTTGAGGACGATCCGGAAAAAATATTTCAAAAAATAAGTGTCTCATCCCATTTCGCCGACAATATCTCCGGGGTGATCAACGGGACTTACGATGCGGCCTGTGTGGAGAGCGGGTTGTTGGACGCAGTGAAGCATTTTGATACCGGGGTGATGCAGAACGTGGTGGTGCTCAAAACCTCCAGGTCATTTGCGTCCGACCCGGTTGTGTCGAGAAAGGGGCTTCAGCCGGACCTGATCGTTAAGGTCAAGAATCTGCTGCTCGGCATGGGTTCGGATTCGGACGGCCAGCAGATCCTTCTGGGATTGAAGATCTCTCGGTTTGTGCAGCCGGTCAGCCATATCTCCTTTTACCCGGCGCCGGTACGTTGGGATCAGCATCAGAAGCCGGTGAAGGAGGAGACCGGCATCACCGTTGCCAAAGAGACGGTACAGGCCCCTGCGGGAAAAGAGAAAGTCGCGGCAGACCTGAAGGCGCCTGTCCCAGGCCCTGCTCAGATCGGGACAACAGCCAAGCCGGATGAGCCGAAGCCTCCCGTCAAGAAGAACGAAGAGGCCCAGGCCCGGAGTTCGACTCTCCCTCAGCAAGCGCCTCCTGAAAAGATCGTGCATGAAGAGCCTGAGAGCAAGGGACAGGGGGAGAGAGGGAAAGGAGCCGATGCGGACAAGACCGGGAAAGCGGAGGAGGTGAAGGCCGATCTCTCAAAGATCGAAGCGACGGGTCCTGTTCAAGGCGCGCCCCGGAAGGCCTATTACGGTATCCTGTCACTGGGCGCTGCGGTCTTGCTTCTTGTATTGTTCCTGATCATCCTGTTTTTGATCCTAAGGCGGAAAGGAGCGCAGGAAACCGATCTCCCGGAAGCAAAACCGTCTTTGAAGGAGACCAAGGAGCGGGAACATGACGCGCCCGGATCCGGCGGCGAGGGTGAGCCTCTGAGCGCCGGGCTGAAGCAGGGGGAAGATGAGAAGCCTCCGGCGCCGGCCCCTGATTCCGAAAATGCGCCTTCCGCCCTGGTGGAACTGAGAGGTGAGTTGAAGACCATCCGGGTGCCTGACCTCCTTCAGCTCATGGCCTCTTGCAGGAACACAGGGACCCTGGTGATCCAGAGCAGGCATGATGAGAAATGTCTCTATTTTCGTGAGGGGAAGATCTCTTCAGCCTCCTGTATGGACAAGGACAACAAGAACAAACTCGGTTATCTGCTGATCAAGCTTGGGATGATCACGGAAAAGGAGAGGGAGCGGGCGCTGACCCTGTGCGCAGAGGATCCCACGAAACGGCTCGGCAAGGCCTTGATCGGAATCGGCGCCGTCCGCAAAGAGGACCTTCGAGCGGCCCTCAAGGTCCAGGCCACGGAGATCGTTTATTCCCTTTTCCTCTTCCCGGAAGGGCGCTTTGAGTTCATCAACAAGGAACCGAACATCGATCCGGCCGAAGATCTTTCACTGGATGTCATGAATCTTCTCATGGAAGGGGCGCGCAGGGAGGATGAATGGGAAAAGATGCGCCATGCCATCCCTTCCATGGACATCGTCTTTGCCTTTGCCAAGGGGGGCAAAGAGAAACTCAACGGGACCGAACTGAATAATGACCAGCAGCTGATCCTCTCATTGATCAACGGCAAAAGGACCATCAGTGAGATCTGCGCCCGGTCCACCCTGGTGGATTTCGAGGTCTGCAATTTCCTTTATCGTCTGACTAAACTGTCCATTTTGGAAAAAGAGGGGGAATGAGTTTAAAAAATATTAAAGTATTTTTATAAAATGCCGAAAAATAAGACAGGAAATGCATTTAAGAGCCCCTGCCATAGGCAGAGAATGAAGCAGGAAGTTGTTTGATGAAACGCACAGTTTTTTTGATATCCTTTGTGCTGATCCTTCTCCAAAACGACATGCTCGGAGCCCGTTACAGCAACGGGGGGGTGGAACTGGTCAAGTTCATGGCCCTGGAGAATGAGTTCTGCAGGACCCAGATCTACCATGAGTATAACAAGTATGACGAGATCAACAAGTATCTGGAGGTCTCGTTCAAAGTCTATCCAAGCTTCATTGAGAAGCGGGTCGGTCTGCGTCTCAAGGATGATCAGTTCAAAAGCGGTCGGAGAGAACTGGAGATCCAGATCATCTCGGACCAGACCATGAACAGCAGGGTGATCGGCCGGTACGGGCTGCTTCTCCCTGTAGACGGCCTTTATGATTCCGAGAGTAAGACCATTTATATCACCAGGGATTATGATATCAAGACCCTGGTGCATGAATATTTTCATTTTTTAAGAGATGCCTCCGGGATCGCCATGGATCATGATGAGGAAGAAAAACTGGCAGACGATTTTTCCGACCTCATCTGTGATGCGGTCGACCCGGACGGGCGGACCCTAGTTGCAAGTCCCCGATCTGTTTCTTAACGGCCCTGATTTTTCTTGATTGAGCGCCGCCTTCATCCCCTTGATATACAGGATTCCGGAGCATAACCGGCCCGGCCCGGCCCGCCTTTTTGACTGTACAAGATTCCATGGTTTGGGTATAATCCTTTCCCAAAGGATAAAGCATTTATGGCCGCTCCGGTCCTCCATATCCATGTTAAGAATCCCCAGGGACGACACATTCAGCGGGCGGTTGAAGTCATGCGTTCCGGCGGCGTCATCATCTATCCCACCGATACCGTTTACGGTCTGGGGTGCGACATTACCAACATTCATGCGGTCAACCGCATCATCCGTATCAAAGGGAGAGATCCCAAGAAACCCATGTCTTTTGTCTGCTCGGATCTGACCCATATCAGCCGGTATGCCATGGTCTCCAATTTTGCGTACCGCATTCTGAAGCGGTTTCTGCCGGGGCCTTACACCTTCATTCTTCCGGCCAGCAGAGAGACTCCGAGGCTGCTCCGGAGCAGGAGCAAGACCGTCGGGATCCGGATCCCGGAACATCCCGTCCCTCTTTTGCTCGTGAAGGAACTGGGGAACCCCATCATCAGCACCAGCACCAACCGGAGCACAGAGGAAGTCATCTCGGACCCGGAAGAACTTCTTGAACAATTCGGTGGGCAAGTGGATCTGATCCTGAATTGCGGCATCCTGCCCGTCCTTCCTTCCAGCGTCATCTCCCTCGTGGACAACAAGATCGAGATCATGCGGGAAGGGTCTGGGGATCTGAAGTTCTTCATGCAGTGAAATTCCGCCCCCCCAAAGGGCGGCGGAATTTCACGTGTGAAAAGAAGATCCGGAAAGTCAAAGACGGGGAGGCCGTGGTTGTTGAGGCCGCGAGGAGACTGGAAGCGGCCGGGATCGAGGTGGTCATGGACCGGTGCATCAAGATTGAGTATATCCGCTGCGGCCTTTCCGGAAGGAGTGAAGAATAGAATGCCGCGTCCCGGTTTTACCCTTCTGTTTTTTATGGGGGCCATGCTCGCCGCCTTGGGGATGACCGTCATCGGTCACGGCGCACCGGACCTCCCTGAGCGTGACCCGTCTTCCATGGTTTCGAAGGAAGTCCCGAAGAGAGATCTGCAGTTCGAAACATTACCCAAGGAACTCTTTCCCGGGGAGGCGGTCCTAATCCGGGTCGGATCCCCTCGGGAGATTGCCAGGGTGAGCGCCTCCCTCGGCAAACAGAAGATCCTGTTCTTCCCGGCCGAGGACAAAAAGGTCTGGATGGGGCTGGCCGGGATCGACCTGGATATCCCGCCCGGAGAGCAGACCCTCACTTATCGGGCGGAGTTCCCTGACGGCATCGAGTCATCGGGAACCATGATCCTGAAAATTCAGAAAAAAGAATTTCCCGTGGAACGGATCACCGTGGACGAGAAGTACGTCCACCTGTCCGGCAAGGACCTGAAACGGTATAAAGAGGAACAGAAACTGCAGGACGCCATTTTCAGTATACAGAATCCTGATCGGATCTTCGATCAGGGTTTTGCCGTGCCGCTTGATGTGCAAAGCGGAAGCCGGTTCGGGCTCCGGAGGATCATCAACGGGGAACCCAGGAACCCGCATTCAGGCGCCGACCTTAAGGCCGCCTCCGGGACAGAGGTCCATGCCTCCAATGCCGGTCGGGTGGTTTTTGCCGGCGATCTCTTCTTCAGCGGCCATACCGTGATTCTGGACCACGGATTCGGGCTCTATACCCTGTATGCGCATCTGAATGACATGACGGTCGGGAAGGGGTCTTCTGTCAGTAGAGAGGAGGTCATCGGGCACGTGGGCGCCACGGGACGCGTGACCGGACCCCACCTGCACTGGGGCGTGAAACTCAACGGCGCCAGGGTGGATCCCTTCTCCCTGGTCTCTCTTCCGCTTTCCTCGGGTGCGGCTGCACGGGGCATCACCAGCCCTGAAACCCTGGCTCCCACAGATAGAGGAACGGACTCCCCAATCCTGCAAGGTCCCGGTTCAGATTGAGGAGATGAATCTCACTGACCGGGGGAAGGGGAACGGACGAATAGATGTTCTCCGTATAGGCGGATGGGACGTGGTAGATGATCACCCGGGCCGTTTCCAGACCGGCCATGTTTTTTACTTCATCAATGGCATCGTTTAAATAACCGATCCGGTCAATGAGCCTGTTCTTCAGGGCCTGTTCAGAGGTATAGATCCTCCCGTCGGCCAGGGCCAGGACTTCATCCCGCGTGAGTCCCTTCCGGTTATCAGCCACGGTCTGCACAAAACGGCCGTAGAGTTCATCAATGGTCTTCTGAAGCAGTTTTTGTTCCTCTTCGGTCTGGGGCCTGAACGGGGAACCGATATCCTTGTGCTCGCCGGATTTTACCGGGGTGTTCATGACGCCGATCTTGGCGAGCAGTTCATGCACGTCGAATTTCTGAACCATGACCCCGATGCTTCCGGTGATGCTGGTCGGCTGGGCCACGATCCGGTCCGCGGCCAAGGCCACGTAATAGCCTCCTGATGCCGCGGTGTCCATCATCTGGGCCGCTACGGGGACGCGCTTTTTCTCCTTGAATTGTTTGATTTCGTCGTAGATGCTGTCCGAAGCGGTCACGGTTCCGCCGGGGCTGTTGATCCGGAGGATCACCCCCTTGATCCGGCTGTCCTTTTCGGCTTTGCGGAGTTTCTCTTTCACGTCATTGAGCACGGTCACCGGGGGGGAATAGGGCTTCCAGGGACCCACATCACTCAGGAATCCGTTGATGTCCAGGATCAGGATCTTGTTCCATCCCTTGTCCTGGACCACGGTCTCTCTGAGTCTGTCCTGGGGCGACCGCATCCCCACCTGGACTGTGATGCACCCGGGGAGCATAAACAGGATGATCAGGATCAGACAACGCATCAGGGGTTTTATTGTTCTCATGGCGCTCCTCAACAGGGAATAAGGTTATAGACTATTTTCAGACAGGATCAGTTGATGGATCAGATGTTTTGAACCATCTCCCAAACCCCGCTGGGACAGATGCCTGTGCAGAAACCGCAGCCGATGCAGAGTTTGGGGTCCGCCACATATTCAAATCCGCCGTCTTCGGTTTCCTTGCGCGTGATGGCCCCGTAATAACAGGCGGTCTCGCACATGCGGCAGTCCCTGCATGATCCGCAGGACATACAGCGGTCCGCTTCTTTTTGCGGCACAAATTCATCGAGCAGGGATCTTTCGTAATAGACGGTCCTGATCCTATCGTAAGGAATGACCTGCTTGATTTCCGGGATCAGATCAAAGTTCATCATCTGGGCGTGTATCGCTTCTGCGGTGAGACGGCCCTGACCGATGGCGTGGGTGACGAGTCCCGGCCGGGCGGCGTCTCCCACGGCGAATACTTTTATATCCGATGTCCGGCCGTGTTCATCGGCGGTGATGAACCCCCGTTCCGTGTGCACGCTCGGAGGCAGGAAGCCGAGGACCGGGGTCTCGCCGATGGAGATGATCACCACGTCGGCATTTAAAGAGGCGCCGTCCCGGAAATAGATCTTTTTTTTCTTTGGATCGTATTTCTCCGCGATCTTGGGGTAGAGGATCAGGGTGCCCATGGCCTTTGCCAGTTCCTGTTCCTTGCTGAAACTTGCGGGCGGCTGGATATCCACGGCCGTCACGGACTCGGCCCCCAAGTTATAAGACTGGCAGGCGATATCCATGCCGGCGTTCCCGGCGCCGATGACCACCACCTTTTTCCTTGCGAGGTCCATGGGTTCGCCGTAGTTGACCTGTTTTAAGAATTCAATGCCGGGAACCACGTGTTCCGATCCCTGGAAGGGCATAGTTCTGGCCTCCTGCGCGCCGCAGGCCACGACCACGATGTTGTGTTTTCTGTAAATCTCCTTGAACAGTTTCCCGGTCACTTTGGTTTTCAGATGGATTCCGACCCCCAGCTCTTCAAAACGGGAGATCTCCTTTTTCAGGATCTTCTGCGGCAGGCGGTTACGAGGGACGCACCACTCCATTTTCCCGCCGAGTCTTTCTGATGTCTCATAAAGACTCACGTTGTGTCCCTTGAGCGCCAGCTGCCAGGCCGCGGAAAGCCCGCCTGGACCGGCCCCGATCACCGCGACCTTCTTCCCTGTGGACCGGGCCTTCTTGGGCGCGGGGAGATCCAGGCTCAATGCTCCGAGGTTTTTGATATCCAGGGGTTTGTCCAGCCTTCCCCGGGTGCAGGCATCCATACAAAGGTTCGGGCAGATCTGGCCGCAGACACTGGCAGGGAAGGGACTGTACTGAAGCGCCAGTTCAAGGGCCTCCTGCAGCTTGTTCTGACGGATCAGGGAGGCCCGCCTGTGGGAGGGGATCCGTGAAGGACAGGCATAGGCACAGGGGGGCAGATATTTCTGATGGTTCCAGACAGGGCGGAACCGCCGATTCTCACCGGTTGTAATATAGGGGAGAAGGGTCTGATCGTGATCCAGATATTCGCCGAAGATGCCCCCTTTACCCACGGTGGGCTCCCAGGTTTGGGCCCTAAACGCCGTGGTGGATATCTTCATTCCTTTGCGCTCGGCCTTTTCCGCCGGGGTATAGGCGATGAGTTTCTTCCAGTCCTTGGGAGATCGGGTCAATTCTCCAAGGTAGGGCATCCGGTCGATGGCCTTGAGGTACGGCTTGATGTTCTTGCACAGCCAGTCCCAGTCCTGGGGGGTGAGATCAACGCACTTGACGTCTGATTCACTGTATCCCTGAATGGGGCCCCGGAAGTAGATGCTTCCTCCGACCATCCCGACACAGGGACGGTAACCGAGAATGTTATCGGGATTTTTGGGATGCACACCGCAGACCACCGCGATGCCCCCTGCTTTGAACTCTGCGAAAGAGTCCCCTACATCCCGGAAGTACCAGGATTGCAACGGTTCAAACCGAGGGTTGGCCTTGGTCATGGTATCGCAACGGGCGCCGCCTCCTCCCTGGACATAGAGGAGTCCCTGGGCGCCGGCATTGTGGGCGCCGTTGGTCACATCCCCAAGAACCGTAATCCTGGCCCCGCAGTTGATCCAGCCCACGTCATCGGAGGCGCTTCCCTTTACGATGATCTCGGCGCCGTCCATGCCCATGCCTCCGAGACGCTGTCCCACGGGACCTTCCACCGTGATTCGGACCTTCTGCCCGGTGGGCCAGATGCGGCCGCCGATGCCGTGCTGCCCGTCCGCCCGGATGGAGAGCGCCCTTTGTCCGTCCCGGACCGCTTTCTGGATTTGTTCCTCGAGTTCACGGGAAGAGACTCTCTTGCCTTTTATGTTTCCATGAATGATCATTGTCTTCTCACAAAAAAGCTTTCAGCGGTCAGCAATCAGAAAAGCGAACGAGTGTGCGACAAATTTGTGGGTACACATCAGGATTACATATGGTTGTCATTGTCCGGTCCCCCGATCAAGTCGTAGGACAGGCTTGACCGGACAATCCAGTTCCTTAATTGTCTGGATTCCCCGATCAAGTCGGGGAATGACGCTCTTAGAGAAATGGTTACCCATAAATTTGTCGCAGACCCAAAGCGAACGATCATTTTTTTCCCTGTAGGCTGTCTGCTGTATTCCGTCTGCTTTTTTGGTTCTTCTCCCATCTAGTGGGTAAAAAGGGGTCAAGGGTTGAAGATCCATAGGGTTCCAGGGGTCGAGGGATCAAGGGTTCAAGTGAGATACTGAAACGCAAGCAAAATCTTCAGAGAAAAACACTGGAACCCTTGGACCCTATAATCCTCGGCCCCTTATGATTTTAACACTTCACTTGACCCCTGGAATCCTTGACCCCTGGACCCCTGATGTTTTCACCCACTCTTTTGGAGATAATCCACTTTTTTCTCAACAGACGTAGCTGATATTCAGCCGTTCGGCGATCTCCTTGTCCGCAACACCCAGGCCGTCTGACATGCCGATGGGGAGCTGAGTGCTGCGCCCCATGGGTGCAAAGATCTTCTTGAGTTCCACGTCCGCGGACTTGAAGACCTCCACCACCCGTTCCGCAACCTTATCCGGGTCGAGCCGCCTGTAGAGTTTGGGATCCTGCGTGGTGATCCCCCTGGGACACCGTCCCGTATTGCAGAGGTTGCAGCGGTTGTATTCATTCCCAAGGCAGCCGGCCGCGGCCTGCATGATATATTTCCCGATGTCCACGGCCGAGGCTCCCAGCATGATCATGGCCGCGGCATTGGCCGCGAGGCTGCCGGTCTTTCCCATGCCGCCTGCGGCGATCAGGGGGAGTTCGTTCTGTTTCCCCTGTTTAACCAGGTCGAGGTAGCAGTCCCGGATGTTGGATGCGATCGGGTGACCCATCTTGTCCATGGAGATATTGTAGGCCGCGCCGGTCCCCCCGTCTTCGCCGTCGATGCAGAGGGCCGCCGCATAGGGATTTCTTGCCAGATTGTTGAGGACCGCCCTGGCCGTCTTGGTCCCGGAGATCTTGGGATAGACCGGGACACGGAACCCCCAGGCCATGGACATGGATTGGATCATCTTGGCCACGGCCTCCTCGATGGAATACTGGGTCTGGTGGGTGGGCGGAGACGCGAGATCCACGTATTCAGGCACGCCCCGGATCTTTGCGATGAGTTTGAGAACCTTGTAGGCCATGAGCAGGCCGCCGTCTCCGGGTTTTGCGCCCTGGCCGTATTTGATCTCGATAGCCGCGGGATCTTCCACCATCTTCGGAATGGCATGGATGATCTCGTCCCAGCCGAAATAACCCGATGCGATCTGAATGATAAAATATTTCACAAAACGAGAGGTCAGGAGCCTGGGCGGTATGCCTCCTTCGCCGGTGCACATGACCACAGGAAGCCCTTCCACTTCATTGAGGTAAGCAACCCCCATGGCCAGCCCTTCCCACATGTGCGGGGAGAGGGCGCCTACGGACATGCTTGCAATACGAATCGGATAGATCTCCCTGACCGGCGGGATGAATCCGGAATCCTTCTTGACCGCAAGAAGACCGTCTTCGACCTCCAGAGGGAGCTTTTCCGGTGGAAGGTTCCTTCCGAGGAGGGTTCGGATGTGGAATTCGTGGCGTCCGGCATCCAGCGCCGGGTCCGTGAGCATGGAGATCCGGGTGAATTTCAATTGGTCCACGGTGGATGGGCTTGGATCGTTTCTCCGGCCGCCCCTCTTGTAGGGAACGCCCCCCTTGTTCTTGTAAAAAAGGAACTTGTGATGCGGGTTGTATTCCGGTTCGATCGCGACGTTCGGACAGACCAGGGCGCAGGCGCTGCATCCGGTGCAGTGCCTTTCCATATCCGTGACCTGCCGGATTCCGTGCGTGATCCTTCGAACCACGGCGGGGAAGGGGGTGCTTCCCTCTGACTGCACCAGCCGCTGGGAAAAGACCGAAGGTTCAATGGCATTGACGGGGCAGACGGCCGTACAGCGGCCGCAGCGGGTGCAGCGGTCTTCCCGCCACCGGATGATATAGGGAAACTCTTTGAGAGAGAGTTGGTGATTTTGATCTAAACGTTCAGCTGGTTCCATTTTTTTAACTCCTTGGCATCGGGCGTGACCATGGCCATGTCATATTTCATGGGGGCGAAATCCACGCTCTTGTCCCGGTCCGGGATGGCCTTGTCCAGTCCGCATTCTTCAGACATGAGCGCAAACTTTCCCGGTGCGCCTCCGACCACGCCCGGCCTGAGTTTCTTGGAATCCTGGGTCATGAAGACCGTGCCGTCAGGAGTGAATCCGATCACACAGTTCGGCCCGTCGATGCAGAGCGGGCGAAGCGAATTCCTGATGAGACGGAGGGCCTTGCCGTCCGGGCGGCCGTTGATCTCAGCATTTTTGAGCGGTGTGATCACATCCTTGTAATAGATCAGCGGATATTTCAACTGTCTGTGGCAGTAGTGAAGGATGTGGGTTAAAACCTCACTGTCGCTGTTGTAACCCATATAACCCGGGAAGCCCCGGCTTGTCAGGAATTCACGGATGGGGACAAAGGCCGTGTTCTCCCCGTTGGTCATGGTGCCGTATCCCTGGATGAAAAAGGGATGGCAGGCATAGAGGTAGATCGCATAATTCGTATTCTGCCGGCCCTGCGCAAAGATGATTTTGGCTTTAAGCTCGTCTCGGTCCAGACTGAAAAACTCTCCCAGATGCAAAGGGTCTCCAACTTCTTTGATCGTGATGATATCCGGATAGAAAGAGAAGACAAAAATCGATTCATCTCTTTCTCCTCTGCTCCGCAGGGCGATGCGGGTCTTCATGAGCAGATCCTCTTTTCCCGGCATGGGGGCCTCCCGCACATCCAGAGGATAGTCATAGACCTTGGCAAAATAGTGGTCCCGTCTTTGGATCTCTGAACCGGGAACCCTGCGGATTTCAGGCTCCCAGGCCATGAGTTCATTGAACCCCCGTGCCTTCATATACTGGTCCAAGATCTCCAGCCCATGATTGGAACAGATTCCGGAGAGAATAGGGTATCCCTTCATGTCCTTGAAAGCCCCGCCCAGGTCTTTGAGCAACAGTCCCAGGCCGGACCCGTCGTGGCCTTCCTTCATGGTTTCCAGGGCCAGGATATTCTCCATGGGGGAGAAATAATCTCGGCATGTCATTGCGCTTAAACGGCACATCTCTCCGCCCTTTTTCTTCTGATCATCATACAGATGGTAACGAGGCTTCTGGCTGGATAAAATCCCCCGATCAACCTGCATCCATCAGCGCGTCATCTATAATTCGGAGGTCAATGGTGATTGCTTATGGGAGGTTATGCCCCTGACGAGGAAGTTATTTTATGATTATAGCCCAGTCAGCGCCCTTTTATTTACCGGCATATCATGACCGATTAATTTTTAATATTATAATCATGAGGAAAAGGTCTGTCAACAAAAAACTTTAATAAACTTGGTTCTCCTCCCATTTAATGGGTAATAAGGGGTCAAGGATTCCAGGGGTCAAGGATTCAAGTGAAATACTTAAACGCAAGCAAAATCTCCAGAGAAAAACACTGGAACCCTTGAACCCAAGATGCCTTAGTGTATTAGCCTTAGCAGAGGGCAATTATATAAAAAGCAGGACACGCGAAGTGTAACCCTATGGCCCTCGGCTCTTTATGTTTTTAGCACTTCACTTGAACCCTTGACCCCTCGACCCCTGGAACCCTATGGATCTTCAACCCTCGAACCCTTTTTACCCGCTATATGGGAGAAGAACCAGATTTAATAATTGTATGAAACAAAAAATGCGCCTGATTCTACAATGTACCCTAAAACAGACGTTTTAAAAATATAGGCAATATTGCCGTTAAAATCTTGATCTACGCGGGTTCTTATGGTAAGATTTCCTAATCTCGGCCTGTTGATGATGCCGGTGTTTATAAGAAGTTCATTTTCAAGCACTGATCCTACATTTTACCGCTCTTGGGTCAGGCTGGGAAGTGAATGGATGACAGACCATTCAGGGTTTTACGCGAGATGGATATCAATAAAGAACGAAAAATCGTGGCCATCCTTAAGGCCCTTAATAACGCAAGACGACCGCTGGGGAGCACCCATCTTGCGGAGACCCTTCAGTCTTTCGGGATCAATCTCAGCCACAGGACGGTACGTCATTACCTGGCGCTGACCGATCAGTTGGGCCTGACATGCAAGAGATCCGAAAGACTGGGACGGAAGATCACGGCTAAGGGTGAAGAGGAGTTGCAAAATGCTCTGGTGGTTGATAAGGTGGGGTTGATTTCCTCTAAAATAGACGCTCTTTCTTACAGGATGAATTTTTCTATCAAAAAGAAATCCGGTCCGGTCTTGTTGAATATTTCCCTGATCGATACCCGGTTCATAAAAGATGCGTTAAAAATCATGACCCCGGTTTTTGAAAAGAGACTGGGGATGGGGCAATACATCACCATTTCCGGCCCTGGGACGCCGATGGGTGATTTTTTCGTTCCTGAAGGGAAAACCGCTATCGGCACGATCTGCAGTGTGACCTTGAACGGCATCTTCATCCATGCGGGCATTCCCGTGGTTTCAAAGTTCGGAGGGCTCCTCGATATCTATCAAGGCGAGCCGCACAGATTTACACAGATTATTCATTATGACGGTTCCTCGCTGGATCCTTTGGAGATCTTTATCAAAGGGCATATGACCAGCGTTCTTGATGCCGTCCGCACGGGACGCGGCCTGATCGGGGCGAGCTTCAGGGAGATTCCGGCCGTGGCCCTCCCTGAGATCCGAAGGCTTGTCAGGCAGCTCGAAGGTATCGGATTGGGCGCCGTCCTGATGGCAGGAAAGCCCAACCAGCCGCTGCTCGATATCCCGGTGGTGGAAGGACGGGCCGGCATCATTGTGGCCGGCGGCCTCAATCCACTGGCAGCGGTCGAGGAGTCAGGCATTCATACGGAGAATCTGGCCATGGGCGCGCTCTTTGATTTCAGCCGGCTCATGGCTTATCAGGATATGAATCTCTGAAGGGCTGTCCGGCATAGGGTTTCGGGGACAAAAGATGATATGGAGTTTATTGAGGTTTTCGAAACGGACCCATCGTCAAACCAGCTTGACATGCAGAGTGATATTCGTTACATTGTCTCGAACTCAAGTTTTTCAACCCACTATTGAATAGGCGCCGACCATGGTCAAAATAGCGCCCTCGATTCTTTCAGCGGATTTCGTGAGGCTCGGGGAAGAGATCCGGGCCGTGGAAGAAGCCGGGGCGGACTTTATTCATGTGGATGTCATGGACGGGCACTTCGTCCCGAATATCACCATCGGTCCTCCGGTGGTCAAGGCGATCCGTGCGGTGACGCGCCTCCCCCTGGACGTCCACCTGATGATCTCAGACCCCTCGAAATACATCCTGGAATTTGTCAAGGCCGGTGCGGATATCCTGACCGTCCACGCCGAGGCCTGCATCCATCTGCACCGGACCATCCAGCAGATCAAGGATCTCAAGATACAGGCGGGAGCGGCCTTGAATCCTCATCAGCCGATCCATGTATTAGAGTATGTTTTAAAGGATCTGGATCAGGTCCTGATCATGTCGGTCAACCCAGGTTTCGGCGGGCAGAGTTTTATTGAGGCGGTCCTCCCCAAGATCTCCCGTCTCAAAGAGATGATCAAGGCTCACGGACGGAATACGGCCATCGAAGTGGACGGAGGGGTCAAGATCGAAAATGCCGGAAAAATCGCTCAGGCCGGAGCCGATATCCTGGTGGCCGGTTCGGCCATCTTCGAGACGAAAAATTACAAGGAAACGATCCGCCTTTTCAGAGAAGCGCTTTCCTGAAGAACTTCATTATTAGCAGCAGAATCATGTTAAAGTCGGTCGTAACTGTTTAACATTCCAATAAAAGTAAATTCCAAAAAACAAAAGAAGGGGGTAATTCAAATGAGACCAAGTGAAAAAGAAGCAGAGTATTTTGCGAGAATGGAATTTGAGGGCAAGAAGAAGATCGAGGAGGAAAAACACAAGCGGCTTGCGGCGGAAGAAAAGAAAAAACGGAAAGAACTGCACTATATGATGTGTCCGAAGTGCGGGATGGAACTGATCGAAATCGACTACAAGGAAATAAAGATCGACAAATGTTCCGAGTGTGCCGGCGTCTGGCTCGATGCCGGAGAGATGGAACAGGTGGCGAAGATGGACAAGACCGGACTTAATAAGCTTTTCAACGTGTTTAAAAAATAAATAGCGGGATTACCGCTTAGCCTGCTCTTGAATGATTTAGTCAGGGGTGGGGGTAAAATGAAAAATGCCGGATGCTTCACCCTCCCCTTAATCCCCTCCGATCCTAAGGAGGAGAGACGTTAATGATCAGATACCGCTCAGTTTGCTGCGGGGTGGTCCAGTCGGAATGAACCACGGTATTTAAAGGAAGATAATCATGCTTCTCTGGATTGCGTTTATCCTCTGCACAGCGGCAATTGTCTATGCAGGCACAAGGCTTTCCCGGTACGGCGACATCATCGCTGAAAAGACCGGGATGGGGAGGACCTGGATCGGCGTTGTGCTTATGGCAACCGTCACCTCGCTGCCGGAGCTGGTGACCGGGATAAGCTCGGTCACCTACGCAGGGGTCCCGGATATTGCGGTCGGTGATGTGCTGGGAAGCTGCGTCTTTAATATGCTGATCCTTGCTGTCCTGGACGCGGTGTATAGGCCGATGCCGATATCCGCAAAAGCGCACCAGGGCCATGCCCTCGCCGCCGCGTTTGGGATACTTCTCCTGGGTGCTGTTGCGTTGAGTCTTTTCTTCGCAAACCACGCGTTTTCGCTGGGCTGGATCGGCGTTTACAGTCTGGTGTTCATCGGCATCTATTTTTTCGCCATGAGAATGGTCTATTTCTACGAAAAAAAACAGATCATCCTGTATATCAATAACGTGGCTGTACTTCAATATGGAAACATCCCGACGAGAACCGCTGTTATCAATTACGCGGTCAATGCCGCTATCGTCATCGTTGCCGCTATGTTCCTGCCGAAGATCGGCGAAGGGATAGCGGAATCGACCGGCCTGGGGCAGAGTTTCGTAGGCAATATCTTCATTGCGATGTCCACATCCCTTCCCGAGGTGGTGGTCTCATCGGCAGCGGTGAAAATGGGGGCCGTGGACCTTGCGATCGGCAATCTGTTCGGAAGCAACATCTTTAACATTCTCATCCTCGGCATTGACGATATTCTCTATGTCAACGGCCCCCTGCTTTCCTTTGTCAATCAAAATCACACCATCTCTGCCCTCTCCGCCGTCATGATGACGGCCATCGCAGTGATCGGACTGACCTATCGCGCGGAGAAAAAACCTATGCTTTTGGCGTGGGATTCCGTCATGATAGTGTTCGTGTTTATGGTCAATTTTGTGCTGCTGTATAGCATGCGGTAAACTTTTTAATCGAGTACTCGTGGAGAGGAAAGGATCAGGATAACTATGCGCTGGCATCAAAAGAACATCGAAGACGTCATGGCGGAACTCGGGTCGTCTCTCCAGGGCATTTCCGCGGCACATGCACAAAAACTGCTCCTGGAGCACGGCCCGAACGAATTAACAGAGAAAAAGAAAAAGACCCCTTTCATGATGTTCCTTGACCAGTTCAAGGACTTCATGATCCTTGTCCTCATTGCCGCCGCTTTTATTTCAGGGTTTATCGGCGAGGTGTCGGACACCATTGCCATCATTGTCATTGTTGTCCTGAACGCGGCTGTCGGGTTTATCCAGGAATACAGGGCGGAAAAGGCCATGACGGCCCTTAAGAAGATGGCAGCGCCATCCGCAACGGTGATGAGGAACGGTATGCCGGAAACCATCTCAGCGTCCCGGCTTGTGCCGGGCGATGTCGTTCTGCTTGAGGCGGGGAAGATCGTCCCCGCTGATATGCGCATGATCGAAGCAGCTCTTTTTAAGGTCGAAGAGGCCGCCCTAACGGGCGAATCCGTGCCGGTTGAAAAAACAACAAAGGAACTACACGACGAACACCTGCCCCTGGGCGACAGAAAAAACATGGCGTACAAAGGCACGTTTGTGACCTCCGGCCGCGGTGTCGGCGTTATCACGGGGACCGGCATGGATACGGAACTTGGCAGGATTGCCGCAATGCTTCAGGAAGAGGAGGAGGTAAAGACGCCCCTTCAAAAAAGGCTTGCCGTGTTCGGCCGGAAACTCGCGCTTGCCGTGCTTGCTATATGCGCCATTGTTCTCGTCATCGGCATTCTGAGGGGAGAGCCGCCCATGCTCATGCTCCTCACAGCGATCTCTCTGGCAGTGGCCGCGATCCCTGAAGCGCTTCCCGCGGTCATAACCATATCCCTTGCGCTGGGGGCAAAGAAGCTGATCATGCAACATGCCCTAATAAAAAAACTGCCTGCTGTAGAGACCCTCGGTTCTGTGACGTATATCTGTTCTGATAAAACAGGAACGCTCACGCTGAATAAGATGACCGTTGAAGAGATCTATCTTGATGGTAAAATACTTCGGAGTGCCGAGATGGAATTTGTTAAAGCGAAACGTCAGGCCGGCCATTCACCCCTCCACCATCTATTGAATGCCCTTGCCTTAAGTAATGACGCGCAGACGGGCGCTGATGGCTCTGTCATAGGAGACCCTACGGAAATTGCACTCTATGACATGGCAAAGAAACAGGGTTTTGAGAAAAAAGAACTGGAAAACGACTTCCCGAGAGTAACGGAAATACCGTTCGATTCTGCAAGAAAATGTATGACGACGTTCCATAAAATCCCCCACACCCACCCTTTCTCAAAGGGGGGCGAGGGGGGATTCATCTCCTTTACCAAGGGGGCAATAGATGTTCTGATAGACCAGTCGGACAATATATTAACATCGGGAGGATTAAGGGCCGTTGATAGTGAAGAGATAAGCAGGATTAATGAACGGATGGCGGCGGACGGCCTGAGGGTCCTCTGTATTGCAATGAGAACGTGGGACGCCCTGCCTGATGATATGTCCTCAGGGAATGTTGAGACCGGCCTGACGATCATCGGCCTTACCGGCATGCTGGACCCGCCCCGGGAAGAAGCCGGGGAAGCGGTTGCCCTGTGCAAGGCAGCGGGGATAAAGCCTGTCATGATAACCGGCGACCATCCCATCACCGCGCGGGTAATAGCCCAGCGTCTGGGCATCGTAGACGATGATTCAAAAGCGCTCATGACCGGACAAGAGCTGGAGAAGTTATCATTAGAGGAATTCGAGGAACGGGTCGAGCATATCCGGGTGTACGCGCGGGTCGCCCCCGAGCAAAAACTGAAAATAGTAAAAGCTCTCCAGGACAAAGGCCAGTTTGTCGCCATGACCGGGGACGGGGTAAACGACGCGCCGGCATTAAAGAGGGCGGACATCGGCGTTGCCATGGGCATCACCGGAACGGACGTATCAAAAGAAGCCGCCCACATGATCCTCCTGGACGACAATTTTTCCACCATCGTAAAGGCGGTGAGGGAGGGGAGAAAGATCTATGATAATATCAGAAAATTCATCAAGTATCTCCTCACAACGAATTCGGGAGAGATATGGACCCTCTTCCTTGCGCCGCTGGCCGGCCTTCCGATCCCGCTTCTTCCGATCCATTTACTCTGGATCAATCTGGTGACAGACGGGCTTCCCGCCCTCGCCCTGTCCGCGGAGCCTGCCGAGGGCGATGTCATGAGCAGACCGCCGCGGCATCCCAAAGAGAGCATCTTTAGCCACGGTCTCGGCGCCCATGCGATATGGGTAGGCCTCTTGATGGCCGGCATCGTCCTTTTTGTTCAGGCCTGGTCCATCAATACAGAGCATGCTCACTGGCAGACCATGGTATTTACCGTGCTCTGTCTGACCCAGCTCGGGCATGTTCTTGCCATACGATCGGAAAAAGAGTCTCTGTTTAAGATAGGGTTGTTATCTAACCGATACCTCCTTGGCGCAGTCGCATTGACCTTTGCCCTTCAGATGGTCACGTTGTACGCACCTTTTTTAAACCCGATATTTAAGACAGAACCGTTGACCCTGAATGAACTGATATTTACGATTGCATTGTCATCCGGGGTATTCTTTGCCGTGGAGATTGAGAAGTTAATAAGGCGGTGGAAGATTGGATAAAATGCTTATTAAAGATTGGAACTTTATACTGCTTGATGGTGGATTTGGGACATTGCTATTATCCCCATTATTATCCCATTATTATCTTGACAGACAAAAGAAAAAAAAATAATATTAGTATCTTTAATTCCTATCGGAATCCTGTATGGTTTATTGAAATTAACCGAAAAAAACAGGATTTACGGGTTGGTGTAGGAGTATGTTCCGTGTTTGATACGCTGACTGATAAACTGAACTCGATCTTCAGGAACATCACGGGGAAAGGGAGACTCTCTGCGGAGAATATCCAGCAGGCGCTCAATGACGTGAAGATGGCCCTGCTGGAAGCGGACGTCAACTACAAGGTGGTCCGGGACCTTCTTGAGCGTATTCAGGAACGCTCTTTGAATATCGAGGTTCACCAGCGTCTGAATCCCGGCCAGCAGTTTATCCAGATCGTCCAGCAGGAACTGACGGCTATGATGGGATCCAAAGAAAGCGGGATGAAGCTTTCTTCAAGGCCTCCCACAGTGGTGATGGTCGCGGGCCTTCAAGGGTCCGGAAAGACCACGACCATAGGCAAACTGGCCAGGATGTACAAGAACAAGGGGCATCGTCCGCTGATGGCCGCAGCGGATGTCCAGCGGCCTGCAGCCATTCTGCAACTCCAGGTTCTCGGAGAACAGTTGGGGATCCCGGTCCACAGTTCCGAGAGTCAGGACCCGGTGGCCATCTGCAAAGAGGCCAAAAAAAGGGCCGAATCCCAGGGGTTCGATATCCTCTTTTTAGATACGGCCGGACGGCTCCATATCGATGAAGCCTTGATGGAAGAGTTGGACCGGATCAAGCAAGAGACGGCCCCTGATGAAATCCTTTTCGTGGCTGATGCCATGACCGGCCAGGATGCCGTCCATACTTCACAGCGCTTTAATGAGCGTCTCGATATCACCGGGGTGATCCTGACCAAGCTGGACGGGGATGCGAGAGGCGGTGCGGCCCTTTCCATCAACTATGTGACCCGGAAACCGATCAAGTTTGTGGGGACCGGAGAGAAGCTGGAACAAATTGAGGTTTTCCACCCGGAACGGATGGTTTCCAGGATTCTCGGAATGGGGGACCTATTGACCCTTGTCGAGAAGGCCCAGGAATCCTACGACGAGGAACAGGCCGGTAAGCTGGAGCAAAAGATCCGGAAACAACAGTTTACCCTGAACGATTTTCTGGATCAGTTAAAAAAAATCAGGAAGATGGGATCTCTGGAACAGCTCATCAAGCTGATTCCGGGATTCGGGAGAATCAAGGAACTGAATTCGGCGAAACCCGATGAGAAGGAACTGACTCGTATCGAGGCGATCATCGGTTCCATGACACCCGATGAACGGGGATCCTATCAGATGATCAACGGAAGCCGCCGCAAACGGATCGCCCGTGGGAGCGGGACCACGGTGCAGGAAATCAACCGCCTCCTGCAGCAGTTTGCAAAGATGCAGAAGATGTTCCGTCTCTTCGGGAATGGTGGGACTCCGGCCATGCCGTCAGGGTATCCGGGAATGGGCCAGGGGAATCCGTTGGACATGATGGGCGGCGGACGGTTTAGGAACAAGTTAAAAAAGAAGCGGAAGATCAAACGTTGATGGGTTTCATGAAAGGGAGGTGAAGACATGGCTGTTTCCATACGACTGAGTCGTTTCGGCGCAAAAAAATTCCCCTATTACAGGATTGTGGTGATGGACTCACGCAAGGCAAGAGATGGTCAGTTCATTGAACAGGTCGGGACCTATGATCCCGGCAAAAATCCTTCCGTGATCAAACTCAAGGAAGAAGCCGTTCTTAAGTGGCTGGAGTCCGGCGCACAACCTACGGAAACGGTGAAAAAATTCCTGAAGAAATCAGGGGTCTGGCGGAAATACTTAAAGACTGCATGAAGGCTTAAACGCCCGGTTTCAGTACGGCTCAAGTGTGGGGGTAACGGAATATGAGAGATCTCATCCTATATGTGGTGAAGGCGCTGGTGGATCATCCTGAATCCGTGGCAGTACAAGAACTTCAAGGAGAGAAGACAACGGTCATTGAACTGAAGGTTGCCCAGGAGGATTTGGGAAAGGTGATCGGCAAACAGGGGAGGACGGCGAGGTCGCTCAGGACCATCCTGAATGCCGCCGGAACCAAGTTGGGCAAGCGCTGCGTCCTCGAAATCATCGAGTAGAGGCGCCATGCTGTTGTCATGATATCATGGTCGAGTGGATCGAAGTCGGGATCATTTTTCGCAAGCACGGTATCCAGGGAGAGGTCAAGGTCTTTCCCCTGACCGATTCCCCGAAGCGGTTTTTAGACCTGCATGATGTGGTCATCGAGGATTCAGCAGGGGAGAGACACCCCGTCCGGATTGACCGGGTCCGATTCCAGCAGGACCGGGTGATCCTTCATTTTGAAGGGAAGGACACGCCGGAACATGTGGCGCCTTTCATGCGGTCCCGGATCCTCATCCATCGGGCAGAGGCCGTGCGCCTGCCGGAGGGGAGGTATTATTATTCGGACGTCATCGGTCTTTCCGTCTATACCGACCGGGAGGAATATCTTGGCCGGGTGGAGGATATCCTGGAGACCGGAAGCAACGATGTCTATGTGGTCAGGGGAGAGGCAAGGGAAGTCCTGATTCCCGCCATTCGGGAGGTGATCCGGAAGATAGACCTTGAAAACCAAAGGCTGATCGTCCACGAGGTGGAGGGACTCCTTGAGTAATTTTGTCTGGGACGTGCTCACGCTCTTTCCGGAGATCATTTCGGTTTATATCCATTCAGGAATCCTGGGGAGGGCGCTGGAGGATGGAAAGATCACCGTCCGGATCCATCAGCTCCGGGACTATACGGAGGACAAGCGCCGTACCGTAGATGATTACCCTTACGGCGGAGGCGCCGGGATGGTCATGAAGCCTGAGCCGCTTTTCCTGGCGGTTGACCGGATACGGGACTTGAGCCCGGAGACCCGGCTGATCCTGATGTCGCCTCAGGGAAGACCCTTTGACCAGGAGGCGGCCAGATCGTTATCCCAAGGATCGAGAGCGGTGACGCTGATCTGCGGCCGGTATGAAGGGGTGGACGCTCGGGTGACGGAACACCTGGTGGACGATGAGATCTCCATCGGAGATTATGTGATTTCCGGGGGGGAACTGGCGGCATTGGTGGTCCTGGACGCGGTTTCCCGCTGCCTTCCCGGGGTGGTGGGAGATGAAAGATCGGTGAACACGGATTCCTTCTCTCAAGGCATCCTGAAACATCCCCAGTACACCAGGCCTGAATCCTACCGGGGGATGCAGGTTCCGGAGGTGATCCTCTCGGGGCACCATGAAAGGATCCGCCGGTTCCAAAGGTTCAAGGCCCTGGAGAAGACATTCCGAAACCGGCCGGATCTCCTGGAGCGAGCCGGGCTGACCGGGGAGGATCTGGAGATGCTGGAGAGAATCCGAAGAGGGGATGACGGGGGAGCCGAGCCTGTATAGGGACATAAAGAAGCGGGCAGTGGGTGGAAGATTCCGGCCATGAACTTATATATTGCGCTGCTCCATTATCCGGTTTATGATAAACAAGGTCACGTGGTGACGACCTGCATCACCAATCTTGACCTGCATGATATCGCCAGGGTGGCGAGGACCTATCATGTCAGCCGGTTCTTTGTGGTCCAGCCGGTCCCTTCCCAGGCGGCGTTGGTTCGGAGAATCGTTCATCATTGGAAGGAGGGTTTCGGCGCAGGCTACAATGCCACACGCAAAGAGGCCTTCGGTCTGATGGCGCTTTGCGGGACCCTAAAGGAGGCGGTTGACCGGGTGCGCGAAGAAAACGGCGGAAGATCACCGAGAGTGGTGATCACGGCTGCCGGACGTTTTCAGCCGACGATCGGGTTTGCGGATCTCAGGACCAAGATCCGTGATGGAGAAGAGCCCTATCTGCTTCTCTTCGGCACAGGCTGGGGGCTGACGGATGATATCCTGGACGAGGCGGATGAGGTTTTGGAGCCTATTCGAGGTCAAAACGGGTATAACCATCTTTCAGTGAGGAGCGCGGTCTCCATCGTGATCGATCGGTTGGCCGGGGATCGGTCAGATCCCATAAAAAGCACAGGAAAGAACACGTTTGAAAAGGAGAGCTTAGAGTGAATATCTTGGAAATGCTGGAAAAACGGGACGTGAAGGAGGATCTCCCTGTCATTCAACCAGGAAGCACGGTCAGGGTACACGTCCGTGTGATTGAAGGGAAAAAGGAAAGGATCCAGGTCTTCGAAGGGGTTGTTGTCGGGCTCAAAGGAAACCGCGCACGAAGGTGCATGACCGTGCGGAAAATTTCCAACGGGGTCGGGGTGGAGAGGGTCTTCCCCCTCAATTCTCCCATCATTGATCGGATCGAGATGGTGCAGAGGGGAAAAGTGAGAAGGGCGAAACTCCATTATCTCCGGGATCTTTCCGGCAAGGCTGCCAGGCTTCATGAAATCTCCAGGGAAAAACAGGAAAAGGGAAAACCCAAAGAGAAATCCTCAGAGTGAGGCATGCCTTCCCTTGTTTTTTCCAGATAGAGGTCCGGCCTTGCGATCCCGTTTTCATGCTGTGTGATCCTGAGATCTGAAAGATTTCCTGCGCCTTGTTGCAGGGAGCTTCAACCCAAGGAGACGGCATCTCATGCAAGGGAAACCGATTGCCGGCAGGGGCGGACTCTTCATCCGGGAGCATGAAGCCGACGTCCTGTTTTTCGAGAATGAGGCCCGCCGATCCGGATACCGTCTGGTAGCCGGGATTGATGAAGCGGGCCGGGGCCCCCTGGCCGGGCCCGTGGTGGCCGCTGCTGTGGTGCTGCCCGAGGGATGCCGGATCCGGAATCTTACCGACTCCAAACAATTAACCCCTTCCGAACGCGAAGTTCTTTTCAAAGAAATCCAAAGACAAGCGGTTTGTCTGGCCGTAGGCATCTCTGATTCCACCGTCATTGACCGCATCAACATCCTGGAGGCCACGCGAAGAGCCATGGAAGACGCCGTTTTTCATCTCAACCCCGGACCCGATTACCTCCTGATTGACGCGGTTAAGATCAGATCCACGATTCCTCAACTCGGGATTGTTAAAGGAGACGTAAGATCCCAATCCATTTCTGCTGCTTCAGTGATCGCCAAGGTCACACGCGACCGGATCATGGATGAATATCACGAGACTTATCCGGTATACAATTTCAGGAGGCACAAGGGATACGGAACTCCCGAGCACCTCATGAAGATTCGGATATTCGGTCCGAGTCCGATCCACAGGAAGACGTTCCGGAGGGTCAGAGAGTATTGCGCGGATTTTAGAAGATGATGAAAATTCCTATGCACAATCTGATCCTCGGCAAAATCGGTGAAAGAAAAGCGATACGATACCTTCGCAAACACGGCTATGTGATTCTCACTACGAATTACCGGACCCCCTTAGGGGAGATCGATATTATCGCCAGAGAAGAGAATACGCTGGTCTTCATCGAGGTCAAGACC
Organism: Nitrospirae bacterium CG2_30_53_67; assembly: GCA_001873285.1. NCBI lineage: Bacteria > Pseudomonadati > Nitrospirota > Nitrospirae bacterium CG2_30_53_67. Next base: position 35,927 of record MNYV01000076.1, on the reverse strand, counting down.
CGGTCGAACGACGGTTACGGGCTTCCTCAGGAAGCCGTGGACCGGCGCAAGCAGCATCGTCTGATCAGAATGGCTCATGCCTTTCTCAATGACCGGGGTGATCAGGGGATGACCTGCCGTTTTGATGTGGTGGCGGTTCTGATCGGGGCCGCCGGCCGCACCCGGGAAATAGAGCTGATCCGGGATGCCTTTGTCGAGTCTTCTGAATAGGAGCGGAGATATTGGAACAGGGAAATGTCCGGAACAAGATCCTCTATGCGGATGACGACGAAAAGAGCAGGATCCTTGTGCGGAAGATCCTGGAGTCCGAGGGGTTTGTGGTCAGCGAGGCGGTAAACGGATTGGAAGCCGTTCAAAAGGCATCCTCTGAAAGGCCTGACTTGATCCTCATGGATCTTCTCATGCCGGTTATGGACGGCTTCGATGCCTTGAACCGGATCCACGAGGTTCCGGAACTCACCGAAGTCCCTGCCATAGCGATAACGGCAAGCGGGATGGAGAGAGACAGGGAACGGATTATCAAATCCGGATATCATGGATACCTATCCAAACCGATACAACGGCTCATGCTGATCGAGGAGGTGGAACGAATACTCAATCCTGAAATCAGTTTTACTTCTTACGACGAAGATCAAACTCTGATGAAGGATGAAGAGCTTGCAGGCAGGAAGGTCCTGCTGGTGGATGACAACCCCATGCACCTCCGGCTGGGCGCCAAGGTTCTGACCCACGCCGGCATGAATGTGATGATGGCCGTGGACGGGAAAGATGCCATGACGATTCTCGAAACCGACAATCCAGTGGATATCATCCTTTCCGACATTCTCATGCCGGGCATGGACGGCTATCAATTCTGCCGCATGGTCAAGACTTCAGGCGCCCTGATGAATATTCCCTTTGTCTTTTATACCTCCACCTACGCGGACAACAAAGATATCCGGTTCGGACTGGATCTGGGAGCAGAACGGTATATCATCCGTCCCATCCCCGCAAAACGTCTCCTGGAGATCATCAAGGAAGTGTTCAGGGAGAGAAAAGAGCGCGGAGGGGAGATGCCTGGCGTCGATCATGATGCCCTCCTGGGTGATGAAGTCAAATATTACCGGGAATACAACGAGAGGCTGGTCAGCAAACTCGAGTACAAACTCCTGGAACTCGAAAACGCCTACCGGGCGCTGGAGATGAGAAACCAGGAATTGAACAGCTTCAATCAGTCGCTTGAGGAGAGAGTCAAGGAGAGAACCCAGGAACTCGATCAAGCCAACCGGCGCTTGGTTGATCTGAACAAGAAGAAGGCGGATGACCTGAACAGGGCAGCCCACAATCTCAGAACGCCTCTCACCTCCATCCGTTCCTATGCCGAACTGCTCATGAAGTATAAGGATGAATCCGAGTCGACCCGGGATGAATTTCTGCGCATCATTTACAGCGAGACGATCAGACTCGGGAAGCTGATTGACGATTACCAGGAGCGTACCCGGATCGAATAAGACCTTGCCTGTAAATCCTTACGGAGGTCATGGCATCATAGCTGTCGGCAGCCGTGATGATGCATGTCAGAAGGTCCAGATCCTTTCCTTGAAGTTATTGCTTTTGTGCGCTGAACGAGTTCGCTCCCTCCGGCCCTTGGGGCGCCGAAAAACGGGGATCCCTGACCAGAAAAACAAGAACGAGGAGGCCGATCCCGGTGAGCAATGCGGCGGCCATGAAGACCGTCTGATAGGAAAAGTGATCCACGATCATCCCCCCGATGATCGGGGAGAGCGCGAAGACCGGAGCGGCAAAGCTGTTGGAAAGTCCGATATAAAGGGGCCTTTCTTCGGGGGGGCAGAACTCCAGGACGATGTTCATGTTGGAGATGAGGGTGGCGCTGATATAGCCGCCGGCGAAGAGGAAGACGGCATAAAAAAGGGTTTGGGAGCGGGCGGTCAGGGCCGTGAGGGCGGCCAGGATGCTCATTAGTGCTGATATGACCATGCTGAGTTTGTGCCCGTATCGGTCGCCGATGGCGCCCCAGAGCAGTCCGGTCAGTGCTTGTGATCCCAAGAACAGTGCCGTGAAAATGCCGGCATAGCTGCTGGGAAGATGAAAATGTTCAACGGCATAAACTGAATAAAGCGAGAGGGAGAGATTCGTAAAAGCGATCAAGGTGTAGGATATGTTGTAATAGAGGAAGTTGGTGTCTCTCCGCAGGATGCCTGGCAGAGACTTCAGAAAAGGGAACAATGCGATCTTCTTCTTGACGACCGGGTAGGGGATCTCTCGTGTCAGGGAAAAGAAAAACAGGGAGAGATTCAGAATGATAAAGGCCGTTGCGAAACAGAGGGCGAAGTTGTATGGGAATGGGAATCCCTTAATGATAAAGAAGGTGAGGATGGCGCCTGGAATAGACAAGACCCTCCCCAGGGTGAAACGGATTCCAAGGAAGATCCCGCGTTTATTGGGAAGAATGATCCTTCCCATCATGTCCAGCCAAGGGGGGATGATCAGCCCCCATCCTGTGGTGAATATCAGGTATAGGGAAAAAAAGATGACCAGAGGATAAGGGGACGGAAGCTGCACGATCATCGGAAGAATCAGGGCGAGGATCAGCCAGGGGAGGCGCATGATGCCCCCCAGAAGGATCACCATCCCTTTCTTCATGGGCATGGATTCGATGTAATGAGCGGAGAAAATCTGGGGGACAAAGATGCCGATCATGGTCAGCGAGTGCACCACGGAGATGGTCAGTTTGCTCTCCGTGAACATCCTCAAAAAGACGGGGAGCACGGTGATATGGGAGATCATGCTCCCGCCCAGGGCGAAGAAGATGCCGTCCAGCCAGCCGATGGATAGGTTCCACCGGTGGTGGCGGTTGACGGAATGCTGGAATTGTTCCATGGAATTCATAAAAAAAATATATCACAGATGCCGATCCTCTTTAAAGACATTAATCTCCTAAGTGGTCCTGTTCGTAAATATGGTAACGTACCGAGAGGGTCGTAGGGCGGTCTCATCTCCGCGCGCGACTGAGGTGTACCCACTGTGGTACGCCGCAAGGAGCGGAACGCAGATGAGGCCGCCCTACGGCACTCGAATGCGACCGTATTTACGAATAGGACCACTAAGTCCGGCAGGGGAGTCCTGATCCAATCTATTGAAGGACCTTCATTGGGGATGAAATGGATAAAATCCATATTAAAAGCGGGTTTTTATTGAAAAAACAAAATATAATTTGACAAATTTCACTATGCTGTCTATAATCAAAAAATTCAAAGGGAAAAGGTTAACGGATGATTAAAAGCATGACCGGGTTCGGCAGGGGGGAGTCTGAAGGCTGGGTGACTGAGTTACGCTCGGTTAATCACCGTTTTGGAGAGGTTTCTTTTAGAATACCTCGAAATCTCGCATCCTTAGAGAGCCGATTCAGGGAAGAGATAAAAAAAAGAATTAAACGAGGCCGGCTGGATCTCAGTTGCAGCCCGGAAAACCCCCGCAAGAGCGAGGCATTCACTTTCTCTTTGGATGAAGCCCTGTCGGATCAGGTCTATCAGCTTCTCAATCGTCTTAAGGATCGGTACGGGTTACGGCAGGATCCGGACTTGAAGGACCTTGCGGCATTCCGGGAGATCTTCAGGTCTCAAGAGGAAAGTCAGGATATCGAAGGAATCTGGGAGGCGGTCCATCCATCCTTGGACGCGGCGCTTGACTCTCTGGATCGGATGCGTCTTCTTGAAGGGGGGAACCTCACCGAGGGGATCAAAGAATCCCTGCGGGTGATCGGGGGGACGTGCCGGAAGTTTATGGAGCGCTCTCCTCAGGTTGTGGAGATGTACAGGGAGAGGCTTTTAAAACGGCTGAACGAGTTCCTTCCTGAGGACACGATAGACCAGGGGCGTTTGTTGCAGGAGGTCCTGGTCTTCGCGGATCGAAGCGATATCGAAGAGGAGTTGACCCGGCTGATGAGCCACATCCAGCAGTTTCATGCGGCCATGGATGGAGATGGGCCCCATGGAAGGCGGCTGGAATTTCTTCTGCAGGAAATGAACCGGGAGGTCAATACCATCGGTTCCAAAGGAAATGATCTTATGATGAGTCAGTGGGTGGTGGAATGCAAATGCGAATTGGAGCAAATACGCGAACAGATTCAAAATGTGGAATAATGGAATAAAAGTAGAATAAACTTGCAACATTGATTTTTTTTGTTTATGATAACCCAGGTTTTGCAATGGCGGCCTGGAAGGTATAAATAAACAGCCGGCTATATCGGATCGTAACTAAAGAGGGAGATGCGCCTATGGCAAAAGATCTCATCAACATCGGTTATGGTAACGTGGTTGTTGCAGACCGGATTGTCGCTGTGGTGACCCCGAGTTCTGCTCCTATGAAGAGGCTCAAAGAGGTTGCGAAAGGATCAGGAAAACTGATCGATGCCACGCAGGGGCGGAGAACCCGAGCCATCTTGGTTACGGATAGTGACCATGTCATCCTTTCCGCCGTCCAGGCTGAAACCATCAGCCAGAGGTTTTTCACCAAGGCTGAAAAAGAGATGTTTGAAGTCGATAAAGGCGGAGAATAAAGCCGTTCAGAACGCCCCCATGCCGGGCGTGCGAATGGATCGCAGTCTTCGCCTCTCTTCATACTTCTTATGCTTTGGCATTCAATCAGGATCGTCTTCACGAACAGAGATGGTAAAAGGAGATGTGAGTGAACTGGAAGGGGATCTTGCTGGTTCTTTCCGCGCCTTCCGGAGCTGGAAAGACCTCCCTTTGTCAGGCTGCGGTTAAAAAGTTCCCGCGTCTTATGCATTCGGTTTCCTACACAACCCGTCCCCCGCGGGCTGGAGAGATCCATGGCCGTGACTATTTCTTTGTGGATGAAGAGACCTTCGAAGGCATGAAGCGTGAAGGGGAGTTCATCGAGTGGGCACGCGTCCATGGGCATCTGTACGGCACGTCCAAAAGCATGCTTGACGAAATTCATCAACAAGGCTCGGATGCCATTCTCGATATTGATGCGCAGGGTGCGCGGAAATTGATGTCCCTGAAGGAACTCAATGCCGTCTTTGTGTTTGTGGTCACCCCCACGTTTTCCGAGCTCGAAGCAAGGCTTAGGAACAGGCGTTCCGATCCGGAGGAAGAGATTCAGAAACGGCTGGAAAAGGCGCGGGAGGAAATCGCTCAGTTCGAGAAATATGACTATCTGCTGGTCAACGATGATTTCGACCGGACCCTTGAAGATCTCGGGGCCATCCTGACGGCCTCACGCCGTTCTGTGAATCGAGTCGATCGTCATTGGATCAAAAAGGAATTTTTAGGAGGCTAAGGCCGGATAGATGAAGTGCGGACTTTTTTCAAGGAGGAGGGAAGCATGGCAATTTTGTCTCCTTTGGAGATTCTGGAGAAGAAGATCGAGACCAGCAGATTCCGGCTGGCTCAGGTTGCGGCACAAAGGGCCAAGATGCTGATCCGGGGGGCAAAACCTCTGATTGAGACATCTTATAAAAAACCCATCAGCATCGCTTTGGAAGAGATCAAAGCGGGCAAGGTTTCCTACTACGGTCCGGAAGAGACCGCGAAAATCCGGGATGACCTGGAGAAACGGATAAGGGAAAAAGAGGAAGCCGAGGTGAAGGTGATACAGGAAAAGGAAAAAGAAACCGCCCGGGCCAAGACCTCAAAAGAACCGGACTAAGTGGTCCTGTTCGTAAATAGGGTAACGTACCGAGAGGGTCGTAGGGCGGGCGCATCCCCGCGCGCGACTGAGGCGTACCCCTCTGGTGCGCCGCAAGGAGCGGAACGCCGATGAGCCCGCCCTACGGCACTCGAATGCCGCCGTATTTACGAATAGGGCCGCTAAGATTCATGAGGAGTCTCAACCGATGTTGAGCGGCATGCGAATATTGGTAGGGATCACCGGAGGGATTGCAGCGTACAAGACCCCGTACCTCGTCCGGGGGCTGATCAAGCAGGGGATGAGTGTTCGGGTGGTCATGACCCGAAACGCCGCTCATTTTGTTGCGCCTCTCACCCTCCAAACCCTTACCGGGGCTCCTGTATTGACGGAGATGTACAAAACCGGAGAAGGGTCTCCCCTATCCCACATCGAGTTGGCTTCAGATATCCAGATGATGCTGATCGCACCGGCCACGGCCGATTTTATCGGAAAGATGGCCGGTGGGATCGCTGATGATCTCCTCTCCACCATGGTTCTTGCCGTGGACGCCCCTATCCTGATCGTTCCGGCTATGAACGTTAGAATGTACAAAAACCCGTCCGTGGTCAGGAACATGGAGATTCTTCGTGGGTATGGCACGCATATCCTGGAGCCGGGAGTCGGGGAACTGGCTTGCGGAGAAGAAGGGATCGGCAGAATGGCCGAGGTAGAGGAGATCATCCGGACGGTTAAAACGATTCTGGTCTCCTCCGGTCCTCTTTTAGGGAAAAAAGTTCTGATTACCGCAGGTCCGACCGTAGAACCGATCGATCCGGTCCGTTACATCAGCAATCGTTCATCGGGGAAGATGGGATATGCGCTTGCCCGGGAAGCCAGGCGCATGGGAGCTTCCGTCACACTGGTCAGCGGGCCGACCATGCTTGTCCCTCCTGCCGGGGTGAACTATGTCCAGGTTCAGACGGCCCTGGAGATGCGGGAGCAGGTTATGGGATATTTCCAGGATACGGATATCTTGATGATGGCCGCAGCGGTTGGAGATTTCAGGACTGCATCCGTCCATCCTGAAAAGATCAAGAGAGGGACCGAGCCGTTCAACCTGGCGCTGGCGCCCAATCCGGATATTATCAAGGAGCTTTCAAAACAGCGAACCAGGCAGATCCTGGTCGGTTTTGCCGCAGAGACCGGTCATCCTATGGATGAGGCTCTAAGGAAGATGAACGAGAAAGGGGTTGACCTGCTCGTGGCCAATGATATCAGCGGCCATGGGACCGGATTCGGTTCCGACCAGAACCGGGTGATCATCCTGGACCGCAAAGGGCATGTGGAAGAAACCGATATCCTGCCGAAAAGCGAAATAGCTCGAAAAATCCTCAATCGTTTATGCAGGGATTTTCTTCAAGAGAAACCCTGATCAGTTGACGATCTTCTTTTTCTCCAGACTCTTGTGCAGGCGCCGACGTTTTTTGAACCGTTCCGAATTGATCTTTTCCCGCTTGATTTTTTCCACGAGGGTGGTTCTCTTGACACGCAGGATCTCCGCGGCGTTGCTGATGATTCCGTCGGTTTGTTCCAGCGCCTGAAGGATCAGGTTCCGTTCAAATTTCTTGACGGCGTTCTTCAGATCAATGCCTTTTTGCGGGAAGAGGATTTCGTTTGCTATGTCGTACCCTTTGGATTCCAGGATATGCTGTGGAAGTTCTTCGGCCGAGATCAGCTTCCCTTCCCCGGCCATGTTTACAGCGTATTCCATGGCGTTGGCAAACTCCTGGATGTTCCCCATCCATTCATAAGACCGAAGGATCGGATAGATCTCTTTTGAGATTTCGGGCGGATGTCTATCCAGTTTCGAACTGAACATCCGGACAAAATATTCGGCCAGCAAAGGAAAGTCCTTGATTCTTTTCCGAAGCGGGGGCAGGTAGATGTGAATGACATTGAGCTGGTAATATAGATCCTCCCGAAATCGTTTCTTGCGGATGAGTCTTTCCAACTCGTCTTCGGTCGAGGTCATGATCCGGGCTTGCGGCACAACGTGATTGAGGGCGCTGGTCGATTTGAAAAGATCCTTTTTGATTTTGTTCAGGAACTTAATCTGCAGATTCAGAGGGAGCGCATCGATCTCTTTCAGAAAAAGGGTCCCGCCTTGGGCCTGCTGGAAAACATTCTTGAAACCTTCCTCTTCATGAAAAAGATTCCTTTGCAAGGCCGCCTCATCCAGGGCGGCACAGTTCATGGTGATCAGGGGCTTGCCGGCCCGGCTGCTGTTATCATGGATGATCTTGCTGATCAGATCTTTGCCTGTACCCGGTTCTCCCTGCAGAAGAACCGGTGTATCGGTCTTATAGGCCTGGGTGATCAACCGCCGGGAGAGTTTGATCCCCCGTGTTTCGCCTATGATCTCGGACAGTCGGCAGCGTTCATTCATCTATCTTTCCTTTCATTAAAGGCTTTCCCGCTCTTTAATACTCTGCGATATCCTTCAACCGTTTGGTCTTTTCCACAAGAGTCGTTCGCTTCAATTTCAACATCTCAGACGCCAAAGTGATGGCGCCGTTGGTTCGTTTGAGCGCATGATTGATCAGCTGGGTCTCGAATTTTTCCACTTCTTCTTTCAGGTTGATCCCGTGTTTGGGGATTTTGGGAATGACCAGGACTTCTTCTTCCCGAACCTCGTTCAGGCGGTCAGGGAAGACATCCGTGTTAATCACCTCGCCCTCGGTCAGGATCACGGCTCGTTGAATCACATTATAAAGTTCGGTGACGTTTCCCTGCCAGGTGTGGGTCATGAGATCATCCATGGCCTCAGAATCGATGAACCTGATTTTCTTGTTATGCTCCTTGTTCAACTGCTTTAAGAAATGATTTAAAAGCAGAGGGATGTCTTCTTTACGGTCCCGCAGGGGGGGGATAAATATGGGTATGACGGAAAGCCGGTAGTAGAGATCCTCCCGGAAATTTCCCAGTTCGGTCTCCCGCCCCAAGTCTACCGTGCTTGCGGTGATATAACGGATGTTGAGAGGGATCCGCTGATTCTTTTCCGTGACCCGGATCATGTTATCCTTCAAACTTTCCAGGAGTCTGACCTGGAGAGGAATGGGGAGGCTTTCTATTTCGTCTATAAAAAGGGTTCCATGGTTGGCCTGTTCGAGCACCCCCTTTCCGTTCGGGCCTCCGAAGATCTCCCGCTCCATCTGATCCTGCTGAAAAGCGCCGCAGTTGACGGTGATAAAGGGCCGGTCTTTTCTCGGACTGTTGTAATGAAGGCTCTTAGCCAGAAGTTCCTTGCCGTTGCCTTCCTCGCCCGTGATCAATACAGGGCTCATGCCGTTGACGATCTTTTTCAGGATCCTCACGACCTCTTGTATGGCGTGACTGCTCCCTATGATATTCTTGAACTGATAATACTCCTTCAACTGTTTGCGGAGTTGTATGTTCTCTTCCTGGAGTTCCTTTTTTTCCAAGGTCTTTTTGATGATGATTTTTACCTCTTCCACATTAAAAGGCTTGGAGATGTAATCTATGGCGCCCACCTTCATGGCGTTGATGGCCGACTCCACCGTGGCATAACCCGTGATAATGACGACTTCGATTTCCGGATAATGGGCCTTGATTTCGGATAAGAGTTCCAACCCGTTCAGATAAGGCATTTTCAGGTCGGTCAGCACTAGGTCCGGAGGAGACTGCTGTATCTTTTCCCATGCCTCCTTGCCGTCCCCTGCCGTGATGGTTTCATAACCCTCGCGATGGAGGATCGTGGCCAACGATTCTTTTTCGATGTGGTCGTCATCTGCAATAAGAATTTTTCTTTGCTCCATGATTCTCTCCGTGGATTCTGATGTATTCTGAACAACAATATTATGACAATTTAGCATTCCTTTTTATGAAAATCAAGAAAAATTTTAACCTTGACTTTTAAGAGTTTTTTGTTATTATTTAATTAGTTAGATGAATTTTCTTGTGAAAACTCCTTGCTTTATCAAAGAAAGAACCCTTATGGTGAAAGAGAATCAGGAACAAAACGGCCCGGATTTTTTTGATGAGGTCCAGAATAAAATAGAAAAGGATATTTTTTTAAGCAAAGCGGATCAGAAGGAACCCTCTGTAAAAGGAGAACCGGTATCCGGACTGAGTTCTGAAGAGATCGATATCTCTTCTCTCCATGTTGAGATAGAGATTGTGGATTCCGATTCGAACTTCTCCGGCATGGACCTGGATGATGCCTTCCTTGAGGAAGTCGACATCATTCAGGAGGTCAAAGACGAAGAAGGGCCGGCGGTCCTGCCTGCATCTTCTGCTGCCCATCCGGATGACGGCTCGGAAACGGTTTCCATGAGCGGAGGGTTTTCCGAACGGCCGGAAGAAACTGACGACCTGCAGGAAGATGACCGCTACCTTGGCGAGATGATCAGTCAAGAAAGGGCCGTGGAAGAACCGGGGCGTGATCCTGGAGTGATGGAGCAGCCCTGTGATGAAGACGCCGGTTTGCCTTCCGGTCGGAAATCCGATGATCAGACGGATCGAGGGGAGATCCATACCCCGACTCTCGGAGAGCTTTATGCACGGCAGGGTCACTATGAAAAAGCCGTGGAAATTTATGAGAATTTACTTCAAGATGAGCCTTGGAATCAGACCTATCAGCAGAGATTGGATGAACTGAAGAAAACGATGATGCAGGCTCCTATGCGTGAAACCGCAGAGGAAAAGGAGGAAGAATATCCTCCGGCCGAAGTATGGCCTGTATCCAGGACGTCCGTGATTCACCATCTTGAAAACTGGCTCGAACGGATCCGTGACGAAAAGGAGAAGCGATGTTCAAAGAACTGCTGAAGGAGGTCGTCTGTTCCGTGGATGGCGCATTGGGGGCCGTCATCATGGGGATGGACGGCATTTCGGTCGAAGAATACCTCGGGGACGAGAATCTGGACCTTCAGTTGATCGGCATCGAGTTATCCGGCGTTGTCAAAGAAATGAATCGTGCCGCCCTATCCATGGACACGGGGCCCATGGGTGAAATGATGATGGTCAACAGGGAAAAGACCGCCATTGCACGCAAGATCAACGAAGAATATTTTGTGGCTTTGATTCTGAACGGGACCGGAAATCTCGGTAAAGGCCGTTTTAAATTACGCATCCTGGTGCCCCGCATGGCATCGGAATTCGAGTAAAATGGACACGCTTTTATGAAGGTTCTTGTGATACATGGTCCCAATCTGAATCTTCTGGGGACCCGCGAGGCGGAAATCTACGGCACGCTGACCCTTCGGGAGATTGATCGGGATCTCAAGAAGACCGCAAAATCTCTCGGTGTGCAGGTGACCACCCGGCAATCCAATGAAGAGGCCAGGATCATTGACTGGATCCAGCAGGCGCCCGGTTCATTTCAGGCCATCGTCATCAATCCGGCGGCATTCACGCACACCAGTATCGCTATCCGGGATGCCGTCGCAGCCGTGGAAATTCCTACGGTAGAGGTTCATCTTTCCAATATCCATGCCAGGGAACCCTTCCGCCGGCATTCTTTTATCGCGCCGGTGGCAAAAGGACAAATTTCGGGGTTCGGCAGGGAAAGTTATGTTCTCGGGTTGAGAGCAGCCGTAACCCTGGTTTCTGAAAGCCGGGGACGTCATCCATGAAGAGGTCAATGGATGCTGTCCATGAACTCCTTCAAAAAAACCGGGTGGATGCCTTTCTGGTGAGCAAGAGGGAGAATGTCCGATACCTTTCAGGATTTACAGGTTCGGCCGGGGTCATCCTGATCGCATCCTCTCATGATTATTTCATCACCGATTCACGATATGCCGTCCAATCGGAGCAGGAAATCGCCGGTTTCCATATCCAGGTTCTTAAAAAGAACGAGAAAGTTCCGGAACGGATCCTCCGTCTGCTGAAAAAAACAAGGATCGGCCGGCTCGGTTTTGAACCTGAAGATCTGAGGTTTCAGTCCTTCCAGGAATTAAGGAAAAAAATCTCCCCGATTCGTCTCATTCCGGTGACAGCGGGTCTGGAATCCATCAGGATGATCAAATCCGAAGCAGAGGTCCGGAAGATCCTTAAGGCCGTACGCCGGGCGGAAGAGGCATTCAAAACGGTAAGAAAAAAGATTCGTGCCGGCATCTCCGAAAGGGAGATCGCACTTTCCATGGAGGGATTGATACGCAGGGCGGGGGCAGCCCGTGCTGCATTTGACCTGATCGTTTCATCAGGCGAGCGGTCGGCCATGCCGCACGGCACGGCATCGGAAAAGAGGTTGATGCAAGGGGATCTTGTGGTTGTGGATTTCGGGGCGGAATGCGGCGGTTATTTTTCCGACATGACTCGAACCTTGTTTATCGGGAAACGGTTCGCCGGCAAGAAACGGAAGATCTTCGAGACGGTCCTCGATGCGCAAAATGAAGCGATTCGTGCGATTAAACCAGGTAAATATCTGGCAGAAATTGATGCAACAGCAAGAAAAATGATTCAAAAAGCGGGCTTTGGTAAATATTTCGGTCATGGAACCGGACACGGTATCGGTTTGGAGGTCCACGAACTGCCTCATGTGGCTCCGAAGAACCGGATGCGCATCCGTGAAGGGATGGTCTTCACCGTGGAGCCTGGGATTTACATCCCGGGTTTGGGCGGGGTCAGGATTGAAGACATGGTTCAGGTCACCGTGGACGGGTGCCGTGTCTTGACTACCCTTTCCAAGGGATGGAAGGCCGTGGAAGGAGAAGTTTAGTGTTGGATTTTTCTGATATTTCATTATAAAATAGTTTGACGGGATAGGATCTCAAGGAGGAATCAGTGTATTCGACGGCGGATTTCAGAAATGGATTGAAGATTGAGTTGGATGGAGAGCCCTATATCATCGTGGAGTTTCAGCATGTCAAACCCGGCAAGGGCGGGGCATTTGTCCGGACCCGGTTGAAGCGGCTCAAGACCGGCGCGGTCATCGACAGGACATTCCGATCAGGCGAGAAAGTGGAGAAACCCGATCTGGATGAGCGGGAGATGCAATATCTTTACAGGTCCGAGGGACAGTACTGCTTCATGGACACATCGAACTTTGAGCAGCTCTATCTGACCGAGGAGCAGCTGGGTGATAATAAAAACTTTCTCAAGGAAAATATCCAGGCAAAGATCCTTTTTCATAACGGGCGCCCGATCGGATTGGAACTCCCCAATTTTGTCGTGCTTAAGGTCGTGGAGACCAAACCCGGCGTCAAGGGAGATACGGCATCAGGCGGGAGCAAGTCTGCGGTCATGGAAACCGGTTTTGTGGTCAAGGTGCCTCTTTATTTGAATGAAGGGGAGTCGGCGAAGATCGATACGAGGACAGGTGAATTCATAGAACGTGCCAGGGAAACCGAGAAGCCATAGCGTGGTTCAAAGGGGAGAGAAATGAACCTTAAAGAGATCAAAGAATTGATCGAGATGGTTCAGGGAACCGGGATCTCAGAAATCGAATTGGAACGTGAAGGATTCAGAGTCCGGATCATCCTGGGCGAGGCACACCGCGTACATTCCGTCAAAGAACCGGCGCCTTCCAAGTCTTCTCCCCGGACCGGAGAGGAAGATGCTGAGAAGCCCCCTGCATCCGCCGAGACCTCCGTTCCCGAGATGGTCCCCGGTCAAATCGTGGTGAAGTCCCCTATGGTCGGGACCTTTTATCGGTGTCCTGCCCCGGATTCGCCTCCCTTTGTAGAAGTGGGGAGCGCCGTGGAAAAAGGACAGCCTCTTTGTATCATCGAGGCCATGAAACTGATGAATGAGATCGAAGCCGATGTGAAAGGGAGTGTGCTCCGGATCCTGAAGGAGGACAAGTCTCCTGTGGAATACGGCGAACCTCTTTTCATCCTGGAACCCTTGCCGTAGAACAAAGAGCATTCACCCCCATCATTGGAGACTGATGTGTTTCAGAAGATCCTGATTGCAAACCGGGGAGAGATCGCGGTACGGATCATCCGAGCCTGCAAGGAAATGGAGATTCAAACCGTGGCGATTCATTCGGATCTGGACGCCCATTCCCTGCATGTCCAACATGCGGACGAGAGTATCTGCGTGGGACCTCCTCCCATCGGGCAGAGTTATCTGAATGTGCCCAACATCCTGAGCGCCTGTGAGATGACGGACGTAGAGGCCGTACATCCCGGTTACGGGTTTCTATCGGAGAATGCTGAATTCGCGGATATCTGTGCCTCGTCGGGTATCAAGTTTATCGGTCCGAGCGCCGATCATATTCGATTGATGGGAAACAAGGCCCAAGCCAGGAATACCATGAAACAAGCAGGGGTGCCGGTGATCCCCGGTAGTGAAGGTGTCGTAGAGACCGAACGTGAAGCCCTTGAGATTGCAAGAAAAATCGGTCTTCCGGTCATCATCAAGGCCTCAGCAGGCGGCGGAGGCAAGGGGATGCGGGTGGTCCATTCCGAGGCCTCTCTGCCGCATCTTTTTGCCATGGCCAAGGCCGAGGCGGCGGCCGTGTTCAATGATGCGTCCGTCTATATCGAGCGGTACATAGAAAAGCCCCGTCATATCGAGATCCAGATCTTAGCCGACGAAATGGGGAACATGGTTGAGCTCGGTGAGAGGGATTGTTCCATTCAACGCAGGCATCAGAAACTGATTGAGGAATCTCCGTCTCCTGCCTTGGATGAAGACCTGCGAAAACGGATCGGTGATGCAGCCCTTTGTGCGGCGAAGGCTGTAGGTTACACCAATGCGGGGACCGTGGAATTCATTCTCGATGACCAGGGCGAATTCTATTTTATGGAGATGAATACAAGAATTCAGGTTGAACACCCGGTTACGGAAATGGTCACGGGGATTGACCTGATCAAGGAACAGATCAGGATTGCGTCCGGCGAACCTCTATCCTTCATGCAGGATCAGGTCCATATCCTGGGTCACAGTATCGAATGCCGGATCAACGCCGAGGATTCCGAAACCTTTACTCCGTGCCCCGGCCTGATCGAGATGTTCATTCAGCCTGGAGGTCCGAACGTCCGGGTGGATACGGCGGTCTATTCCGGGTACCGGGTGCCCTCGAATTACGACTCCCTGCTCGCCAAGGTGATCGTGAAAGGCAAGGACCGTTCAGAAGCCATCGCCGTCATGAAGAGGGCCTTGGATGAATTTGTGGTACAGGGGATCAAGACCACGATCCCTTTTCATAAAAAAGTGATGAGGGCGCCGGAATTTCTCGCCGGTGAGGTCTATACGACGTTTTTGGAGAAGGTGCAGATCTGATGAAGGAGAGGATGCCAAGGAACGGCACGAAGTGGAAACTCTGCGTGATTGTCGGCGGAGAGGCCGACCCCCATCAGACTGCGGAGGCCGTCCTTAAGGAAGGGGCCGGGGTGATTCAATATCGCGGGAAAGGAAAACCCGGAAGGGTACAGCTCAGGGAAGCCGCGGAACTTCGGGTTTTAACCCGGCAATATGGTGCCGATCTGGTGATCAACGACCGTTTGGACATCGCGATGCTTTCCGATGCGGATGGTCTCCATCTGGGAGCGGAGGATCTTCCTGTTCCTGCGGCGCGAAGATTCCTCGATCCCGGCAGAATGATCGGCGCCACAGCCCATTCGCTCTATGAGGCGCGGCAGGCAGAAAAAGACGGGGCTGACTACATCGGTTTCGGGTCGGTTTTTGCCACCCGGTCCAAGAAGGGGGTCCCTGTGTCGGGCGTCGAGGCGCTCGAAGAAGCGGTCCGAAAGGTCGGCGTTCCGGTGATCGGCATCGGAGGGATCACCCCGATGAATATCAGGGAAGTCTTCAAGGCCCGTGCGGCCGGCGCGGCCGTTCTTTCATTCGTTTCCGGATCGTCCCATCCGGGCGGGGCCGTTCGGGCGCTGTTGAAGCCTATACGGGGACTCTCCACGGAATCGGGAGACAGTCATGCAGGGAGTCACTGACCGGCCTGCCTGTGCGACGGCAGACAGGTCAGCCGGGATCGGGATCATTCTTTAGGAAAGACGGTACCATGAATAAAAACGTTCGGGTCTATCTGCACGGTCTTAACCGTCAGGAAGAGGATGCCTTGCTGGGTTTCATGCAGGGGTCCAGATTCGATCCGCTGGTATGCCGCAACCAAGGCCCTCAACCTGAACCAGGTTCCATTCTGATTGTGGGGAAATCGTCATGGGATACGGACCGGATCAAAGACCTGAAGAAAGGGAATCCCGCGACCCAGGTGATCCTGGCGGTGTTCGAAGACGATCTCGAAACGATTTTTCAGCAGAAGATCACACAGATAGACGACTATCTCATTTTATCCATCCATGCCAAGAGGCTTATTTTTGCTCTTGGAAAGGCCGAGGACCGCAAGGCGCAGTTTGAAGATCTGATCCGCACCACCTCTGAACGGGATCAAACCACCAGGGAACTCTCCTACTTCATCAAGGTCGGCAAGGCCCTGACTTCCACACTGGACACAGGAAGCATTCTCGACATCATCATGGAAAAGACCAATGAACTGGTCAAGGCCGAGGCCGGCTCCGTGCTGCTGCTGGATGAGGAAAAGAACGAACTCTACTTTGAATTGGCCGAGGGAGAGAAAAAACACGATATCAAGAGGTTCCGGCTTAAGGTAGGGGAGGGGATCGCCGGATGGGTGGCCCTTCATGGTGAGCCCATCATTGTGGAGGACGTCGCCACGGACAAACGGTTCTGCCATAAGATTGATGATTCCCTGGATTTTAAGACGCGTTCCATTCTCTGCGTGCCGCTGCGCAGCAAGGGGAAGATCCTGGGCGTTCTGGAGGTCATCAACAAGATTGATGGAAAGCCTTTTGACCGGAAAGACCTGGATCTTGTTTTGACCCTTGTCGACCAGGCTTCCATCGCGATTGAAAACTCTCTCCTCTATAAGAAGGCGACGGAGCTGGCCATTACCGACGGATTGACGCAGCTTTATAACTTCAGATATCTGCATCAGTCTCTTGATATCGAAATTTCAAGGGCAAACCGGTACCATACCCAGGTTTCACTGATCTTCCTGGATCTTGATTATTTCAAGCGCGTCAACGATCGTTTCGGACATCTGGTCGGGAGCCAGCTCCTGGTGGAGATCGGGACCATATTGAAGAATCATCTCCGGCCCATGGACGTCATCTGCAGGTATGGCGGTGATGAGTTCATCGCCGTCCTGCCGGAGACGGGGCCTGAAGCAGCCTTCGGCACTTCTGAACGCCTCAGGAAGACCATGGAGGAGTATACGTTTTATTCGGATACAGGCGAGGCGTTTCACCTCACGGCCAGTTTCGGCATCGCCTCCTACCCAAACCACGTGAAGGATAAGAACGAACTGATCCAACTGGCGGATCAGTCCATGTATCGGGTCAAGGAAGGGACAAGGAACGCGGTCTTTATGATCGGAAGGCAGAAGAATTCCCTGTCCATGGAAATTCCGGAGGGATAGGTGCAAAAAATAAGGCCTAAAAGACGATTGATGCTCCAGTTAATCATCGTGATGCTGATGATCTCCCTGGCGCCTCTGATCATATCCGACAGAAATCTTGTCAAGATCAATGAGGAATACCTGGAAAACGACCTCTTGGATTCCCATGCCCAGCGGGCCAGGCAGACCGCCGACGAGGTTTCCGGCCACCTCAGGCACACCATCGAGAAACTGGAGATCATCGCCCGGCTCCTCCCCCTGACCCAATCCTTTTCGGATATCCAGAAATATCAGCTCCTGTTCTTCTTCCTCGATGAATATAAGGATCTGATCAGCATCACCCTGCTGGACACACAGAGAAACTCCATTGCCGAGGTCGTACGGCCGGATATGAGCGGGCTTTATTTGGAAGAACGCAAAAAAATACGGGACCAGGTCTTTGATCAATCCATGCAGGGGAATGTCTTCGTGGCCGATCCCCTGAGTATTTCTGAGAAGAAAACCGCCATCGTCACCATCGGTCTTCCCGTCTTTCAGGAAAACAACATGACCGGGATCCTCCTTGCCGACATGTCCATGGATAAGATATGGGAGATCGTGGACAAGGTCTCCTTCCGGCAGTCCGGTGAAGCCTATCTGATAGACCGTCTGGGCCGTCTGATCGCCGGCAAGGATCGTCCCGGGGTTCTCCGGCAGGAAAACATGAAGGACGTGGAGATCGTCGGGAAGTATCTTTCCTTGGGAAAAACCGGAGGGGCCATCCCCTTTGCGGACAAAAATGGGAAAGAAATGCTTGGAGCTTATGCGCCGTTGGATTTTGAAGGATGGGGCGTGGTCGTGCAGGAACCCCGTGTGGATGCCTATACCATGGTGGCCGAGATGAAGCGGCAGATCCTGGTCTGGGGGGGCATCACCGGCATCCTGGTCTGCGGGATCGGTATCTTTTTTGCCAGGAAGATCAGTGTCCCCATCATCAATTTTACAAAGAGCGCATTAGTCATTGCCCAGGGAAACTTCAAGGAAAAGATTACCGTACGCGCAAAAAATGAGATCGGGCAGCTGGCCGAAACCTTCAATTACATGGTTAAGCAGCTGGACTTGTATGACAAGAACATGAGGCGGCTGTTCATGAGCGCGATTTCATCGCTTGCCGCAGCCATCGACGAAAGGGATCCTTACACGCGCGGCCACTCGGAGAGGGTCACGGAATACAGTCTGGTCATAGCGGATGAAATGAAGCTGGATTTAAAGACGAGAGAAATCCTCCATATTGCCGCCCTGCTCCATGATATCGGCAAGATCGGGATCGACGACAGCATTCTGAGAAAGCCGAGCGGCCTGAGCAAGGCCGAGTATAATCTGATCAAACAGCATCCCGGCAAGGGGGCCAATATCATGGCGCCCATCAAACAGCTCCAAAAGATCATTCCATCCATGCGCCACCATCACGAACGATACGATGGGGAGGGTTATCCCGATGGGATCCGCGGTGAGGAGATCCCGTTGCCGGCCCGGATTATCGCCGTGGCGGACACTTTTGATGCCATGACATCCGACAGACCTTACCAGGTGGCGACCGACGAGGAAGAGGTGATGGAACTGATCAAATCCTGGGCCGGTACGAGGTTCGATCCCAAGGTCTGCGAGGCCTTCATCCAGGCATTCCGTAACAACCGGATCAAAGGCATCAAGAGAAAAATGCTCGAGGAAAAGCCATATCATCATCCTGCATCGGTCCGTCCCGACATCGCTTGACCGGCGGAATGACGCGGACATGGACGAAAAGAGATAGAGTCATGACAAGAAAAGAGATGAGAAAAGAGAGGAAACCACTCCTCGACTGGAAGATGATTCGGATTCCCCGCGTCCTCGTGAGGGTCTTTGTCATCTTCATTTTGATCCTGGTCCTTGCCGTATCCTTTCCCATCTTTCTGAAAAAGGAGGGAGGACGGTTTCCTTTTCTTGTCAAGATAGGATCCTTTTTCGGGCTCCAGGCAAGTCCTGAGAAAAAGCAGGATGAACCCGACAGCAATGTCATGGATGTCTACTTTGCCAGGCTCGTCTATGTCAAAGGGGACGTGAACGTCAAGAGCCAGAAGGAGTTGAAGTTCCAGAAGGCGGAAAAGGACCAGATCCTGAGAGAAGGGGACACTATCCGGACCTATTCAGGCGGTTATGCCGAGGTTCTCTTCGATGAAGGAAACAAGCTGACCATCAAGCCGGACTCACTGGTCGTGATCCATGATATGAAGGAGAACCGTCTGACCAAGATCAGAAAGTCATCCATCAATCTTCTGCAAAGCGACGTGGAAGCGGTTGTACGCCGCCCCAAGATCGAAGGCTCGGAGTTTGTGATCGTGACCCCCACGGCTCTGGCGAAGATATCCGAGGCCAAGGTGGCCGTTCAGGTCTCTAAGGAACAGGAGAGCAAATTGAAGGTTTTCAGCGGCGCAGTAGACGTAAAGGTTGGAGGGGAGTCCATGGAGGTTGTGCGAAACCAGTCGGTTGATATTTCCAAGGAGAAGAAGATCCGTGAGATTAAGGATCTTCCGGCGCCTCCCAAATTGGGGAGTCCTGAAAATCTGGCCGAATTCTTTTTCAAGAATCTGAGTGAGATGAAGATGGTGTTGAAGTGGGATGATTCCCTGTCGGGAGTCACCTACCGGATACAGGTGGCGCTGGATCCCTATTTTACGGACCTCGTCATTGTCCGTACGGGCTTGTCTGAGAAGGGAGTGGTGGTCCAGGGATTAAAAAGCGGGATCTATTATTGGCGTGTGAGTTCGATTACATCCGAGGGGAATGAAGGGGATTTCAGTGATTACAGCGTATTCAAGATCACCATTGACCAGACGCCTCCGGATATTGTTCTGGATGATCTCCTCCTGCTCAAGGTTTCCGGCAAAGTGAATGCCCAGATCAGCGGCCAGACGGAACCGGATGCTGCAGTCACGATCAATGATGTTCCTGTCTTACCCGACAAAACCGGACGTTTTAAGTATGTTCTTTCCCAAATTTCTTCGGACACGGAGATCACCATCGTGGCGGTTGACAGAGTCGGGAACAGAAAGATCGTTAAAAAAACCGTCCAGAATCCATAGAGTCTTTCGGTTATGTCTTCCTGCGCCAAGAAGATGATCAGGGTTTTTCTGCTCTGTTTTTTATACTCAGGGTGCGGTTCACTCGGTATAGGAAACGAAACGGCGGACCGTGTCTTTACAGAAGCGAACCGATTGGTTTCAGAAGGAGATCTTCGCCGGGCCGAGGAAAAATTTCTTTGGATCATACGAAGCATGCCGAGGAATCCAAGATCTTATAACAATTTAGGAAACCTCTATTTTAAAAAAGGGGAAATCGACAAGGCCGGGATGCAGTATCGGAAGGCGCTGGAACTCAATTCAGGTTATCTCATTGCCAGAGTGAATCTGGCTGTGATATTATTAAAACAGGGAAAGACTGAGGATGCCTTGCAGATGCTGCAGGAAGGTCTGAAGCCGTATCCTGAAAATGCCGAACTTCAGAATGGACTGGGTATCTGCGAACTGAGGCGAGGGAATATTCAAAAGGCGATTCAACATTTTCGAAAGGCCATAGATATTCAGGGACCGAATCCCCTCTTCTACAACAACCTGGCCTACGCCTATGCAGAATCCAATGACTTCTTGAATGAGGCGTTGAAATTATGCAAGGACGCTCTGAAGGCAGAACCGCAGAACGGCATCGTGCTGGATACCCTCGGCTGGGTTTATTTCAAAAGGGGGATCTTCGATCAGTCAACGGAATATCTGCGGAAGGCCCTGGATCTGAAACCCGGTGAAAATGCCGTCCGGTCGCATCTTGTCACAGTCTATCGTTGGATCGGTGAGAATGAAAAAGCCATGAGCCTGATCAAGGAAGGAAGCCGCATACCGGGTCAGGGAATGCCATGAGACTCATTCTCTCATGGAAAGGATCTATCAACCAAATCCGTAGACGGCCGACGGCAAGCTCCATGGGTTGTGAAGGAGGAGAAAATGGTCCTGTTTAATTATGGGAATAAGGAGATCACGGCAAAGATCGTCTATTACGGTCCGGGGCTTGGCGGAAAGACCACGAATCTTCAGTACATCCACAGCAAGATGAACGCCGATACCAGAGGAAAGCTTCTCTCTCTGGCGACCGACACGGACCGCACGCTTTTTTTTGATTTTCTCCCTGTCAATCTCGGCAAAATCCGCGGGTTTACGGTACGATTCCAGCTCTATACGGTTCCGGGACAGGTCTATTACAATGCAACCAGAAAACTGGTTCTCAAAGGCGCAGATGCCGTGGTTTTTGTGGCCGACTCGCAGGTTGAGATGATGGAGAAAAACCTGGAGAGTCTTGAGAACATGAAGGAGAACCTGGTCATCAATGGAATGGATCCTGAGACCATGCCTCTCGTTTTGCAGTACAACAAACAGGATTTGCCTAATCTCATGGACCTTGAGGAACTGAACCGGAGGCTCAACCACCGGCATGTCCCCTTTTATGCCTCGGTTGCAGTGACGGGAGAGGGGGTCCTCCCGACATTCAAGATGATCACGAAAGAACTTATGTTGAACCTCCGAAAGAAACATGACATTCAAGAGTTTCAGGAATCGGAATCTGAAGTGGAAAAACCTTCCTCGGCAGACGAGGCGCCGGTGATTTCCGAGCATGATCCGCGTGCGGACCCGGCAGAGAAACAGACCGCCGGGGATTTGCAGGCGGCATCAACGCCATCCTTCAAAGACAAGGAGATCTCGGAAATCGGCGGTGATCGCCTTGCAGGAACCGTGCACGAGATTCAAAAGCAGATCAAGAATATAGAAGAACAGCTGCATACGCTTTTATTCAAGGATGAAATGATTCAGAAACTTCTTGAGCAGATCAACGTCAAACTTGAATCCCAAAAAACTGAGAAAGCGGAATACCCGGCGGGAACGGAAGAACCGCTTGTGCTGAAAGATCATGAAAAGAAAAAGAGGGGATTATTCTGGAACAGGTTCAGGTAAAAGTTGACTTCGTCCATGGAGTCGAGCCAGCATGGATGTATTTGATCAGGTAGACCGCCGGAACCTTGAAACCTACAAGGTGAGTGTGATCGGAGAAGGGAATCAGGGGGATATCTATAAAATCTCCGTGGATGGGCGCATCGCCGCTCTGAAGGATATCGCAAAAAGAAACCTTTTTTACCGTTTTTTTTTCGGAAGGTGGCTCCTCTCCCGAGAGTGCAAAGTCTACCAGCAGCTTCTCGGTCTCTCCGGTATCCCGAAATTGTACAAAGTCATAGACAAAGACGGATTCATCTTCGAATTTATCGATGGCGTGCCTCTGTCCAAGTTTTCCAAGGATGCCCCCATCCCTCGGGTTTTTTTTGATGCGCTTGACGATCTGATACGGCGTATGCATGACCATGGGGTCGTCCATTCGGATCTGAAGCACAAAAAAAACATCCTGGTCTCAAAAGGATACCGGCCCTATCTGGTTGATTTCGGCGCCTCCATGATCCTGGGCGGCACCTGGAATCCCTTAGGAAACTGGCTGTACAAACAGTTTTCCGAAATTGACTTGAAGGCCCTTTCCAAGATAAGAAACCGTTTCGTTCACGGGAATCCGGACGATGAGGACAAACAGAATCTTCTCAAACGTAATTTCATGGAACGTTCAGGGCGCCTTTATCAATCGATATACAGGCTCTTTTCCAGGAAACATAAATGGAAAAGATGAAACATCATCAGGCATCCGGGCTTATAAAAAAGAGCCCCGTAAGATCACAGAAAGGGTCCCGTGGTTATTCTCTCCATTGAAGCATCCACTGAGGTCAGCAGTGTCGCCCTCATGGGAGAGTCGGGGCTCATCTCGGAATACAGTCTCTGCTCCAAGGTGAAGCACAGCCGGAAACTCCTTCCCGCAATACAAAGGATCCTCTCTGATCAGGACTTCAGCATGAAACAGGTCGATGCCGTGGCTGTTTCGGTGGGCCCCGGGTCCTTTACCGGCGTTCGTGTCTCGGTCAGCACGGCGAAAGGGTTGGCTTTTGCCGATAACAAACCCCTGATCCCGGTTTCGTCGCTTTTAGGCCTGGCCTATGGTTTCGGCGGGGTGGGGCTTCCGATATGCGCCATGCTGGATGCGCGTAAAAAAGAGGTTTATGCGGGACTATTTAGGTCCATCAATGGGGAAATGAACCTTATTTCTCCTGAGGTGGTCATTGCTCCGGCCCGCTTTTGTGAATGCATCAAGGAGCCCACGCTCTTTGTCGGGGAAGGGGCTGTAAAATACCAATCCATCATCAAAGAACATCTCCGCTCTTTTGCGTCTTTTGTCCCTCCATCATCGAACCTCCTTTCCGCAGCGGCTGTCGGCGAGGTTGCCGTTCAAAAATATAAGCTCGGACAGACGGTCAGCCATGAATCGCTGGTCCCGAACTATATCAGGAGACCCGAGGCGGAAATTTTTTACCGGAATCGCGCATGATGGAGCCGCCTATCTCTGAAGGGTACGGCCGTATTCACGATATGTGCGAGAAGGATATCGAGTGGATCCTCGGAATGGAAAGGTCTGCCTTTCTCACTCCGTGGAGCAGAGAATCTTTCGTGAGCGCCGTTCGAGACAGCCGTGGGATCAACCTCGTCTGCAGATATGAAGGGGATTTAGTCGGATATCTCACGTCTTTTGTCATCTTGGACGAGGCCTTTATCACTAACCTCTGTGTGGCGCCTTCACATCGCCGGCGGGGAGTGGGCGCTGCATTATTGAAAGTTCTTATCCAAAGGGTTGAGAAAATGAAAGGGAGGCATATTTTTCTTGAAGTCAGGGAGAGAAATCATGCAGCCATCACCCTTTATAAAA
The DNA here is from genome assembly GCA_001873285.1 of Nitrospirae bacterium CG2_30_53_67. Classification (NCBI taxonomy): domain Bacteria; kingdom Pseudomonadati; phylum Nitrospirota; species Nitrospirae bacterium CG2_30_53_67. Next base: position 12,037 of record MNYV01000076.1, on the reverse strand, counting down.
AATCGAACTTTCAATTAATCGGCGTCAGAAAAAAATACTACGCCGACACCAAAGAAGACGCCTTGGTCATGAAATTCTCTCTGAAATCCGAATGAGCTTTTCTTGAGTTATTCAAAAAATTATGGTATGAATGATTCATGCTGACCTGATTGATTTGCATCTGCGGTCATGGAGGAACAGTATGGTCAATGAGAAGGGTCTATATGATCGGTTGAAGTCGGAAAATGAAGATTTTAAGAAATGGGCGAGATTGCATCATGAGATTGAAAGCAGGCTTTCGGACTTGAAAAGGTTGAAATTCATGAGTTCAGAGGAGGATCTGGAAAGAAAAAAATTGCAAAAACAGAAGCTGATTGCCAAGGATCACATGCAGTATATTATCGACCGGTATAAAAAGAAATAAACCCGCGTGAGAAGATTGGTCCTGCGATGCGATCTTTCTCCATGTACGGAAGCGGGGGTGTAACCTCATCGATGGGGCACATTGGTGAGGTTTTTTTTTGGATGGGTCAACGTGTTCAAATGGCCGATTATCTTTGAAATCAGCAAAAAAAAGGAAAAGTGGAAAAAGTTTTCCATTTTTGGAAAAAGATTGCCTATTTTATGTAAATTTTTTCCACTTTTCATAAAACAGCATAAAATCAGTTTTATGTTATGAAACAAATGACTTTCAGTTTTTGTTAATTTTTTGAAAAAACAATCAGTTATAAGGTCTTCATAAAATAATCTATTTTTTTGTAATATAGGGTATTTAGCATGAATTTTGCATATAAAACAATCGGGGAGTTAGGTTTTGTCAAGACAGGATGGTTATATCATGAAACCTTCTGAACAAAAAGACTTCAGGAAACTGCTGATTTCGGATTCATGGCAGAGGTCTATGGCTGGTTTCGCCCGCTTGTCAGGTTTGACGATCAAATGTGTGGGGTCCGATGGGGCGGTACTTGGCAGGTCATATGAGGAACGTTACCTGTGCCGGCTGATCCGGGGCACGGGAAAGGGGCTTCAAAGGTGCAGATCGCAATGCGGGCTGCGGATTGCCCGTTCACTTCGGGACGGGGAGCCCGTAACCTTCATCTGTTATGCCGGACTTCTCTGTTTCACGATTCCTTTAAAGGCCGATCAACAGGTGATCGGCGCCATCTTCGGTGGGAAGATATGCACAGATGCGCCGGTTTCTTCAAAGTATATGGCCTTGGCGGCGGAATGCGGGTTGAATCATGATCAACTCTTCAAGGCGATCGGAGAACTCAGGATAGGGAAGTTTAGGGAGGTTCAGAATGCCGTAACTTATTTAACCTCTGTGGGGCAGACCCTGACGGACTCCTACAGACAGACGCAGAACTTCGGCCGGAACTTCTCAAAACTTTTCAGCCTCTTTCACCTGGGAAACGATCTCAACCTGGTCATGGACAGTCATGAACTCTTCGGGCTGATCCTCAATTCACTCTCTATTCTCTTTGATCTGACGGGGTGTTCTCTGGTTCTTCTCGATCCATCGGGAAAGCATTTCATCACCCAGTCTTATTGCGGGGCAGAAGAATTGGGACTCCAATCCTTCAACCCCGGCATCCAAAACGGCCTTGTCAGTCAAATCCTCAAGGAACACAAACCCGTGTATACCAGCGAAAGAATTCAGATCGAGAAATCGGTATTTAACGAAAAGGTCCATTCGGTTTATCTCTTCCCCATCTATCTGGGCCAGAAGGTCAGAGGATTGATCTGCATCGTGAATACCGGACTTTCTGAGAATAACGTCCGGATGATCCATGCCTTTTGTGATCAAGCGGCCATGGCCATCCAGAATGTGGAGCTCAGAATCAGGCTTAAAAACCGGATTCTGGATATCACGAACCTAGGGATGCTGACGACGGAGGTGGGTGAGACACGCGAATTAAACGAGCTCTTCCATCTGATTCTGAACAAGTCCACGGAAATCGTCAAGGCGGAACAGGCATCGCTGATGATACTGGATGAGGCATCCAGGGAACTGACCATCAAGGCCTGCAAAGGGATGCCGGAGAACGTCATCCGCAACCTGCACATCAAAGTGGGAGAGGGCATAGCAGGCAGGGTCGTCGAGAAAGGGGAACCGCTCCTGGTGGAGGATATTGAAAAGGATTTGAGGGTAAAGCGGAAAAAGAAAATGAAATACAAGACCAAATCCTTCATCAGTATCCCCTTGATCATGAATGACCGCCCCATCGGTGTTTTGAACATCTCGGATAAGATCACCGGGGAAATTTTCAATGAGGATGATCTCAAAATCGTCAGGATATTCGCCTCCCAGGTGGCCATAGCCCTGGAGCGTACTCAGCTTTATCAGAGGTCCAAGGAGATGGAGCAGGTCTTGATTACGGATCATCTGACCAACCTGCTGAACAGGCGCTATTTCTTTGAGAGGACCACGGAGGAGATCGCCAGGGCACAGCGGCATAGTTATCCCCTCTCTCTGATGATGATCGATGTGGATGATTTTAAATGGTACAATGATCATCATGGACATCTGGCCGGCGATGAGGCGCTTCGTAGTGTTGCAGCCGTGATACGGGAGACGGTCCGTAATATTGATTTTGTAGCAAGATACGGAGGTGAAGAGTTTACGGTTGTCCTCCCGCAGACATCCAAACGCGAGGCCGTGGTCATTGGTGAAAGACTCCTGAAAGAGGTGGAAAAATTTTATTTTCCTTACGAAGAAGACCAGCCGATCGGAAATTTTACCATCAGTGCGGGTCTGGCTACCTATCCGGAAGATGCCAGGAACATCAAGAGCTTGATAGACGCTGCGGATAAAGCCCTATATCGCGCCAAGGCTTCAGGGAAAAACCGCCTCAGTCTCTTCAGGAAGCCTGAAAAACGTTCGATGAATCAAGAAGAAAAATAAATCTTCGGAAATCTTCCGGTTGCCAACACAAGAAAAATTGTTATACAATCACACCGTATGTCCGGATCTTTTTAAAGAAGGATACTCATGGTATTTCAGAGCGGGATTTTGAACCGCATGCTGGGACAGTTGGCCAGGGAATCGGACATCAGGATTCGATCCCATCTTTGTTCGAGGATCCGTTATCCACGTTCAGGCTGTAAAATATGCCTCAATGCGTGTCCTTGCGATGCGGTGAATATACTGGGTCAATCCGTAGTCCTCGGAGAGAGCTGTTCCGGGTGCGAGATATGCATCCCGTCTTGTCCCAACGGGGTATTCACGTTGAGCGGCCGCAAGGAGATGGAACGGCGTGAACGGCTCAAGAAAGAACTGGAATCGGATTCCATTGCGCGATGGACCTGTATCATGCACGAGAGAAAAAATCGTGCGGAGGTCATGGTCCTTCCCTGTCTTGCCGGGCTGTCGGAAGCCTATCTGATCGCCCCCTTTGCCTGGGGAGCGAAAGAGGTTTTAATCAAAAGAACCGGGTGTGAAACCTGTCCCTTTTTCGGATCCATGAAACACTATGAACAGCTTCTCGTGAGGACACGTAAACTGCTTTCTTGTTTTGGGATTTCCGGGGAACGGATCAAAGAAGTGGAGGATTTTGATCTTTTAAAGGAAGATCATTCGGATAAAAGTAGACCTTCCGGAGAAGGATTGGGACGCAGGGAACTCTTCAGTTTCTTCCGTAAGCGAACCCTGGATGCCGCCAGGGATTTGATTCCTGATTCCGGGGAGGACCCCGGTATCAACCGGTGGTCTCACCGGGAGAATCCCATGCGGTCCTTTCTCTTTGAATTGCTCCCTTTGCTGGGAGGACCCCTAAAAGAGAAGCTCTCTTTTAAGGTTTTCCCGGTTGTCGACCTTGAGATTTCCGGGGCTTGCATCGGCTGTAATGTCTGTGAGACCCTCTGTCCTACCGGGGCCATCCGGAGAGAGCCGGATGAAGAGGGGAAAAAAATACGCATTTTTTTCAATGCCTCAAAATGCACCGGATGCCGGATTTGCGGGGAGGCCTGCCTTCCAAAGGCCGTTTCGTTTAAAGAGGAAGTGGTTCTTCAGGAACTGCTCCAGGGAAAAGAGAGAGAGCTCATGTGTGTATCTGCTAAGAGCTGCCGGATTTGCGGAGAGCCTTTTCTGGGGCTGCTCGGAGAAACCTGCCCTCAATGTTTGGGTTCCAGGCAGAAGAAGGGTTTGTTTTAGGAGAATGGCGGAGGGATTATTTACCTTGAATTTTAAAGGGTTTCTTGATAAAACATTATGTAAAACATGCACAACACGGATCGGGAACCCATGAATCAAGCAGGAGGGTGAAATGGTGAAGACATTGCCGGTACACGATGCCGTTGGAACCGTGCTGGCCCATGACATTACGGAAATCATCCCGGGTCAGTTCAAGGGAAGGGCCTTCAAAAAAGGGCACATCATTACCGAATCGGATATCGAACATCTAAAAAACCTGGGGAAAGAGCATCTTTATGTCCTGGAGATCGGCGGTGAGGACCTCCATGAAAATGATGCGGCGGTGATGCTGGCCTCGGCGCTGGCCGGCCGGGGTATTATGGTTTCCAAAGAACCCAAAGAGGGGAAACTGGAGCTTACGGCCGCGTATGAGGGTCTGCTTAAGGTCAATGTTCAGGCTCTCTATCGATTCAATCTTATAGGCGAGGTGATGTGCGCCACGCGTCATACCAACACGTATGTCAAGAAAGGAGAGATCCTGGCCGGGACGCGGGCCATTCCGCTGGTGATTCATAAGAAGATTATCGAAAAGGCCGTTGCCGTCTGCAAAGAAGCAGGGGGTGTCCTCCATCTCCTCCCGCTTCGGAAAGCCGGCGTTGGAGTGGTGATCACGGGAAACGAGGTCTACCACGGGAGGATCAAGGACCGGTTCAGACCCGTGATACAAAAAAAGGTGGAGGAGATCGGATCCAGTATCGTAGATGTTCGTTACGCCCCGGATGAAAGGAAAGTCATCGCCGGGCATATACGGGATCTGATAGGAAAAGGGGCGGATCTCATCGTGACCACAGGAGGGATGTCCGTTGATCCGGACGATGTGACGCGTCTTGCTGTGGCTGATGCCGGCGCAGAGGAGATCACTTATGGCTCTTCGGTCCTTCCAGGGGCCATGCTCATGGTCGCATATATGGGCGATATTCCTGTGATCGGTGTGCCGGCGTGCGGGATGTTCCACGATATCACCCTCTTTGACCTGATACTCCCCCGGGTTTTGGCCGGAGAACGGATCGGACGGGAGGCCCTTGCAGCCCTGGGCCACGGCGGGCTCTGTCTGAACTGCGAGACCTGCCGCTTTCCAGTCTGTCCTTTTGGTCAATAGGATCGTGAACACGAAAAGGGATCAAGGAGAATGGATCGGAATGAAAACCCTGGAAGAATGTTTGAAGGAATCGGTGGCTTTTCACGGCGAGGAGTGCCCTGGACAGGTCATCGGGACCAGGATGGCCGTCACCGGCTGCCGTGAGATCGGGATCGAGGATCCGAAATCCAAAGCGGAACGTAAGAAGATCATCGTCTACGTGGAAATGGACCGATGCGCCTCGGATGCCATTATGTCGGTTACCGGATGCCGCGTGGGGAAACGGACAGTGAAGATCATGGATTACGGGATCATGGCCGCCACCTTCGTCAACCTGGAGACCGGAAGGGCGGTCAGGGTCCGCGCCAGGGAATCATCACGGGAGCTTGCGCGGAAATACGCGCCCGGTATCCAGGAGAAATACGACCAGCAGAGGGAGGCGTATAAGGTCATGCCCGAGGATGAACTTTTTGAAATACGAGAAGTGCGGGTCCATATTCCCGTTCAGGACAGGCCGGGCCGTCCGGTCAGACGCGTGCGCTGTGATCAATGCGGCGACTGGGTTCAGGACATGCGGGATGTCCAGGTCCACGGCAAAATCCTTTGCCGCCCCTGCGCCTTCGGCGGATACTTCGAGAGGGTCCGATAAGATGATGTGTGCGGTGTTGCAGAAATTATTTCCTTGACTCAAATGACTGTACTAAGATAGGTTATAAAAAATTTCTTACACGGGAGGCGGACTATGGGAAAAAGAAAAAGGGGTTTAGTTCTACTTTCCATGCTGTTTTTTGTCTTGGTTTGCTTTCTGCCCCTTTCCGTTCAGGCGGAAGTGGAATGGAGCAAAATATCCACGTTGAATCTGGATCAAAACCCGATCGACATTGCCTCCACGCCGGACGGCCAATGGGTTTTCATCCTGACATCCGGAGAAGTGCTGGTTCAATCCCAGGCGACGAAAAAGATAGAGGGCCGGATCCCCGTGGACAAGGACATCGGCCGAATCGCCGTGTCTCCACGGGGTGACCAGCTCTTTGTAACCAATGAAAAGGCCAAGACCCTTTCCGTCATCAATGTCAGTTTCATCCAGCCGATCGATGTCAAAGGGTCTCCCTTTAAAGGTCCGGCCGATGCGCCGGTGGTGATCGCCGTCTTCGAAGACTTCCAGTGACCCTACTGTGCGCGGCTTTTGCCGCTACTCCGGCAGGTGCTGGGGCAATATCCCAAACAAGTCAAGCTGGTGAGCAAGATCTATCCCATCCCCACGCATGCATTCTCCCGGCAGGCGGCTGTCGCTGCCTTGGCCGCGAATGAGCAAGGAAAATATTGGGAGTATGAAGAAAAGATCTTTAATAATTATAGCGCCCTGTCGGATCAGAAGCTCCTCGACATGGCAGGGGAACTCGGTTTGAATATGGACTCCTTCCAAAAGAGTCTTAAAGATCCAAAACATAAAAACGCCATCGATAAAGATGTATCCGATGCCGGCCGGGCCGGGGTCAGAGGGACGCCGACCATCTTCATCAACGGACGAATTCTGACCAATCGTTCCCTGGAGGGTTTCAAGGCAATGATTGACGAGGAGTTGAAAAAGAAGAGGTCATAAACAGGCATGTTCGTTCCGGCAAGGTAAGCAGGATCAAGTCTTGCAAAGACCTCCCGTATGGATCTATCATACGGGAGGTCTTTTTTTTAAAATCAAGTTGATGGCCTTCATCGTATTCAGAGGCCTGCTCTTTCCCTTTCCCTGAGCTGCCCGCAGGCGGCTGAGATCTCCCGTCCTCTGCTCTCTCTGATTACGGCCGTATATCGGTTCTGCTGCAGGATATCCTGAAAGGCCTCTATCCGTCTTTTTGGCGGGGAAGCAAAATCCAAACCCTGAACCGGGTTGTAGGGAATAAGGTTGATCTTGCATCGGATGCCGCGAAGAATCCGCGTCAGCCTTGTTGCATCGTCCAGGGAATCATTGATTCCGTGAATCAGGACATACTCAAAGGTGATCCTGTTTCGGACAGGAAGGGGGTAGTTCCGGAGAACGTCGAGCAGCTCTTCCATGGGATAGGTCCGGTTGACCGGCATGATCCGGCCTCTGCTCAAAGAGTCGGATGCATTGAGAGACACGGCCAGATGGATCCCCAGCTTTTCTGCTGCGAGACGCTTGATGCCCGGAATCAACCCGCAGGTTGAAAGGGTGATCTTTCTCTTTGAAAAATCAGCGCCCATGGGGTCAAGCAGGATCCTCACGGCCTGTATGGTATTTTCGTAATTGGCCAGCGGCTCACCCATGCCCATGAGCACAATATGGGTCAAGCGCTGTTTTTCCTGGAGTATTTTTCTTACCAGAAGGACCTGTCCAACAATTTCGGAGGCGGTCAGATGACGAACCAGGCCTCCCTGCCCGGTGAGACAGAAAGCGCATCCCATGGCGCACCCCGCCTGAGTGGAGACGCACAACGTCAATCTCTTTCTGTCCGGGATCAACACGCCTTCTATGGTGTGTCCGTCTGCGAGCCGGTAAAGAAATTTTTCCGTGCCGTCAGATGCATGCATCTGTTCGGTGAGCGCAGGGAGGAGGATCCGGGTCCTTTGATTAAGGATTTCCCGGTCCCTCTTGGAGAAATCGGTCATCCTGTCAAAGGAGGTCTCGCCGTTCTTATGGATCCATTGAAAAAGCTGTTTCCCGCGAAAGGGTTTCATCCCGAAATCGGAAAGCATGCGGCATAGTTCTTCGCGGCCGATTCCTATGAGATCGATTTTTTCATTTCCGGTCATCATGCGTGTATGGATCTGAAAGATGAATCAATCGTAATCAAAAGGGTGGGGAGGCGGTGTTTTATCGTTGGTATCCACATGTTTCTTGATCTCTTCAAATTTATTTTCAAGGTATTCGCTCCGGTGTTTCAAGGCCTCTTTTTCTTCCTCAAAACGGGCGGCGGTTTTTTCCCGCTGTTCCGCCATCTCCTTTAAAAGCTCCTGAATGGATTTTTTCTTTGGGGAGCCTTCATCGTCATTTTTGGGTTCGTGATAAAGAATTTTAAAGGAGAGTGAATCCACGATGATCTCACTCTGACATTCGGGGCAGATGATCTTGATTCTTTTTTCGTTTCCCATGGCTGATTCCTTGTCATCCGTTTTATTTTATTTGCAGGAATATTATAGCGGTCTTGCCTCCGGAAGACAACCTCTTTATATCAGGTTTTCATCTTTATGGGGTTTGGTTTTTAGATTATATAATGTATAACATTAAGTAAAACTTATAACAATATGTGATTAAAATGAAATTATTTTTATATTTGTGGTGATATTGTCGAAACGGTTCCAGGATACAGTGTCATCATCCGCTCTTTTGATACGAAGCGAAGGCATTTACAGTATGAATCAGAAGACACGAATTTATGGATCCCTCTCTTTGAAGACAATAAAATTTTTCATTGATATTCAGGAATCTTTTGGGTATCTTGGCGCAGGTGGAAGGCGCCAGCCATAGGATTCATACCGGGGGGCAGGTGGTCAGGATTATCTCCGGATACTGTAAGGGGAGGAAGCTTAGCGCCCTGAAGGGGAATACGGTCAGGCCGACCTCGGACCGGGCCAAGCAAACCCTTTTTGATATGCTTCGCGACCGGGTCCCCGGGTGCAGATTCCTGGATCTTTTTTCCGGGACAGGGAGCATAGGGCTTGAGGCGGCCAGCAGGGGCGCCGGAGAGGTCATCATGATCGAATCCGGATCGGATGCCCTGAAAATTCTGAAGGAGAATACGGCGCTGTGCGGTTTCGGGAATAAGGTGTCGGTTCATGGAAAGGACTGCAAAGCTTGGTTACGCCGTTCATCCATGGATCAAGAGACCTTTGACCTGATCTTTTTAGATCCGCCCTATCGTGATCACTCGGCCTATGCGCTGATTGAGGTGATCGGAGAGCAGGGAATGCTGAGAAAGGATGGCCTGGTGATTGCGGAGCACGACCGGCGGCGGCCCCTTCCCGAGTGCTTCGGAAAACTCCGTCTGTTGAGAGCCAAGCGGGTCAAAGATACGGTCTTTTCATTCTATGGAGAGGAAATTGAAAAATAAGATTGCCGTCTATCCGGGGACTTTTGATCCCATTACAAACGGACATGTGGATCTGATCGAACGGGGTTTGCGTATCTTTGATCGGATCATCATTGCTGTTGCGCCGAGCCTGAATAAATCCCCCTTCTTCACTCTCGAAGAACGGGTGGATCTGATCCGGGAGGTGATTGGGCGGAATTCCAGGATAGAAATCGATGTGATCGAGGGTCTCCTCGTGGAGTATGTCAGGAAGAACAAGGCTGTGGCGGTCATCCGGGGATTGCGTGCAGTTTCTGATTTCGAGTATGAATTTCAACTGGCCCTGATGAACCGGAAAATGGACCCCAACTTTGAGACCGTTTTTTTAATGCCGAGCGAAAGGTACACCTATCTGAGTTCCAGCATCATCAAAGAAGTCGCAAAATTAGGCGGCAGCCTTAAGGACATGGTCCCGGTCGTGGTCGAAAATAAACTCAAGGAGAAAATAAATCAGTAGAGGGAGCAGCCATTCCGCATGTTTCATCCATAAGGAGGAGGATCTGTGAAGTCGAAAGCAAGCCGCGTGAGCGTCATAAAACCTTCGGTGACCCTGGCCATCGATGCAAAGGCCAAGGAGCTGCGCGCACAGGGAGTGGATATCGTGGGTTTCGGAGCCGGAGAACCGGATTTTGATACACCCAATAACATCAAAGAGGCGGCCGTACGCGCGCTGAACGCGGGGTTTACCAAATACACCCCTGCATCAGGGACGTTGGATCTCAAGAAAGCGGTTTGTGAGAAAATGAAAAGGGACAATGGACTGGACTACAAACCTTCGCAGGTCCTGATTTCCTGCGGGGCCAAACACGCCCTGTACAATACAGCCCAGGCCTTGTATGAACCGGGAGACGAGGTGATCATTCCGGCGCCGTACTGGGTCTCCTATCCGGATCAGGTCCTGCTGCAAGGCGCCGTTCCCAGAATCGTGGAGACACGGGAAGCAGAGAAGTTCCGGTTGACCGGTGAGTTGCTGCGAAGAAGCCTTTCTCAAAAGACCAAGGCCTTAATCCTCAACAGTCCTTCAAACCCTACCGGGTGCGGGTACACCCTGGAGAATCTGAAGGAACTGGCCGAGGTGATTGTAGAGCACGATATCTACGTCATTTCGGACGAGATATATGAAAAGCTGGTCTATGGAGGTTTCGAGTTCCATTCCATTGCCGAACTGGGTGAGGAGGTAAGAAAGAGAACGATCATTATCAACGGCGTATCCAAGTCCCATGCCATGACCGGATGGAGGATCGGATGGGCGGTCGGACCTTCCGATGTGATCAAGTCCATGTCCGACATCCAGAGCCAGAGCACGTCCAACCCCAACTCTATTGCCCAGAAAGCCGCCGAAGAGGCGCTCAATGGTCCGCAGGATACCGTGGAAAAAATGGTCAAAGAGTTTGACCAAAGGAGGCAATATATTGTGGATCGCCTCAATGCCATGGAAGGGATTTCCTGTTTGAATCCGGAGGGAGCTTTTTATGTATTCCCCAAGGTGAGCGCCTTTTACGGTAGGAGGCATGAGGGGCAGACCATCCGATCTTCGGTGGATCTCTGCGACTATCTTCTGAATATCGCTCAGGCGGCCGCAGTCCCAGGCAGTGCGTTTGGAGCCGATGCGTATATCCGGCTCTCCTATGCCACATCCATGGAGATGATCCAGAAAGGGCTGAATCGTATCGAGGAAGCCTTAAAACGGCTGATTTGACAAAAAAATAGAAAAATTTTATTGACGTACAAGACCATAGATCATATAATGTAACTGTACCGAAAGAATATTCCATATTTCAATTAATGATTACTTAAAATATGACGATAAATAATCCGGAGATGAAATTTTGGCCGGAATCTTATAACAGGAGGTCATAGCAAGAGAAAAGATATAAATAACAATTAGTTAAAGAAACTAACCGAAAAAGGCAAATCATCCGCGAGGGTGAGGCGCAAAGCTGCCTGCCCCGTAAGTGCGGGGTGGAGGGGCTGCCGAAGTTAGGTTTTTAAAAGCTATTTTTTTAAGAAAGCCGAACCTTCTTTGCCTTTAGAGGTTCGGCTTTTTTTATTGTTGAGGGGTTTATGGATAAAAAAATTAAAAATACTAGATTGTTTCTCTTAGTTTTCATCGCGTTGCTTGTTTTTGTTACCGTACTCGGTGAGCCGTTAAAGCAAAAATATGAACCGGTGATCAAGGGACCGATGATTGCGGGACCCCCTCTCCCCGGCCAAGCCATGGATTCAGAGGCGGCCAGGGACGTATCCTATTCGTCTGCAGAGGATGGGAAGCGGGTCACGGCACGGGGCCAGAACGGGCTGACAGATCCATCCAAAGATAAACCGTATGTGGATCATGAAATCCTGGTCCAGTTTTCTCAGCAGATAGGGAGAGACAAGATCGCGGGTCTTCTGAACGGATCCGGTATGTATGTGGCGGAGGTTCTGAATGCGGCAAATCTCTGCCGGGTCAAGATTCCTGATACCCTCAAGGTGGAAGATGCGGTAAAGATGTTAAAAGGGATTCCTGAAGTGAAGTTCAGCGAACCCAACTTCATCGTTCATACCACAGCCGTTCCGAATGATGCTTCCTTTTCGAGCCAGTGGGGCCTCCAGAACACAGGGGATAACGGAGGGACCGTGGACGCGGATATCGACGCCCCGGAGGCCTGGGATCAAGCAACCGGGTCTTCATCGGTGATTGTGGCCCTCGTGGATGAAGGG
>MNYV01000075.1 GCA_001873285.1 Nitrospirae bacterium CG2_30_53_67 | reverse complement strand
TGCTACCATAAACCGTTGTCTTGCTCAGCCTCTCCGCAATGAGATCGTCATAACTCATGAGAATCTCTTTCAATACATCCAACATAAGAGCATCTCCGATCTCTTTCAGCCTGTAGACGATCTCATTCAAATTGACTTTGCCAGTTGCAAGATTGAACCTTAATGTGATATGTATCTCTTGTTCCATCACGACCCTTTCTTTTGATTATGGTTTTCCAGATCCTAATCATAGAAAGTGGTCGTGATTTATTCAATTCCTTATTTGCCACAACTTTTGAACGTTACCAAAGGATTTGTGCAGCAAGCTGTTCAAGGACCATTTCGACCGGTATCCGGTCTAAATGGTCCTTTTTTTTGTTGATTCCATTCCGGATTCGATATCCAATCATAGGGACTCTTTCCAGTCGAATTCCGTCCCATCCTGCCAAAAATCGGTCTCATACATTTTTTTATCAGATGATAAAAAGGGATAGATGGCCGGACAAATTGTGTCACTGCCTGGATGGTCCTTTTCTTGGTCATACCAGGCGAAGGGCGGACGGGCAGGCGGAGCCATGGCATCAGTTTTGCATTGAAACGGGGCATCTTCAGATCAAAAAAGAAGCATCGTTGGACAAAGATAATACTATCCGGCATCCGGAATCGTCGGATATCCGGAAAGAGGCGTTTACTATTTTCATCCGGCAATTTGAGCGGAAGCAGGAAGGAGCGGCGCATGGAGTATAGAGGAAATATCCTGGTTGTGGATGATGAGGTCGGTCCCCGAGAATCCATCCGTATGATCATGAAGCCTTACCACGAGATCCAAACAGCGAAAAGCGGAGCGGAGGCTTTGCAGAAGATAACGGATGAGTCCTTCGATCTCGTAACACTGGATCTGAATATGCCGGATATGCACGGGGTTGAAGTTCTGAAAAGAATTAAAGAGAAGAAACAGGAGATCGAGGTGGTGATCATCACCGGGTACGGCTCCCTGGAAACGGCACAGCAGGCGATCCGGTACGGCGCCTTCGATTATATCACCAAGCCGTTCAACATCAAGGAATTCATATCGGTCGTCAATAAAGCGATCTGCAAGAAACGGCTTCAGGATCGTGTAGGAACCGTGATCTCGGACCTGAAAAGCAAGGGCATAACCGACTGGAGTGTGATTATGAACCAAGGAGAACCGGACCCGCAGGGGGGGACGGTTCCACTGGGAGAGGCCTGGTCCAATTGCAAAAACCTCAGTCTGCTGGATTTTATCAAGGTCCTCTCCAGAACCCTGGAGGCGAAGAATTCCAATATGCATCACCATTCGGAGCGTGTGAACCACTATTCCATGGTGGTTGCCGAGGCCATGGGCCTCTCCGAAAAGGAACAGGAGGTTCTGACGATTTCAGCCTTTCTCCACGACATCGGCAAGGTAGGAATCAGCAATGAGATTCTGAACAAGAGAGGAAAGCTGAATCCGGAAGAATGGACCGAAATCAAGGAGCATCCCCGACGCGGCGTGGAGATTCTGAAACCGCTCTGCCTTCCACAGGAGGTGCTCAAGATCATCCTGCATCACCATGAATCCTTCGACGGGCAGGGATACCCGGACGGACTCAAAGGAGAAGAGATCCCGCTTTGTGCCAGGATCATACAGATCATCGACAGCTATGATGCCATGATCTCCAACCGGCCTTACCGGAAGGCCCTCTCCCTGGATTGGGTCATCCAAGAGATCCAATCCTGCGCAGGTGCCCAGTTCGATCCCCGGATCGTGAAAGTCTTTGTGGATATCCTGACCCGTCAGGAATCATTGAATCTGGTCGGGTCGTCCTGATCAGCCGGCGGCCGATGATTTGCCCTCTTTCGTGACCGTGTTGAACCACGCGCAAACTGGGAATCAAAAAGTAAAAAAACAACTTGAACCCTTGAACCCTTGAACCTTCCACCCCCCTTTACCCACTCCATGGGATTTGATTTCTTTGGCCGGCTATTCCCGCCGTTTCAACCTGAAGGCCTCTTCAACCACATTCGCCGTGTCGGAATCGGCCGGTTCTCCGTTTAGGGCATTGATCTTTTTGAAGACGATATTCGAAGGGACCGGGAAGTAGGAAGGGGCCTTGTTTTTCAATGCCTCCTGCATGAAGAAGACCCAGATGGGTCCGGCCGCCATGCTGCCGGTTTCACCCGGGCCGATAGGCGTCCGTTTGTCATACCCGACCCAGACCCCCGCTGCCAGCTCCGGCGAGTAACCGATGAACCAGGCGTCGCTGTAATCGTCCGTGGTTCCCGTCTTGGCGGCAACAGGGCGGTTCAGCGACCGTGCGATCCTGCCGGTGCCGGACTGTACGACCCCTTCCAGCAGATAGGTCATCTGAAAAGCCGCATCTTCATCGAATGCGATCCTCTGCTCAGGCTGGTGATTTTCGAGTATACGCCCGTTCCGGTCATAGACCTGTGTAATCAGCATGGGTGAGGAGTAAACCCCCTGCGCCGCGAAGGCCGCATAGGCGGCGGTCAGTTCCCGAAGGGTGACCTCGGAGGTCCCGAGGGCCAGGGAGAGATCAGGGGTCAGAGGCTCCTCTATGCCCAGGCGTTTTGCCAGATCCATGCAGTTTTGAATCCCCACATTCCGGAGCAGGCGGATGGTGGGGATATTCAGGGAATTCTCCAGGGCATGCCGGAGGGTGACAGGTCCCGTGAACTCATGGCGGTAGTTCTGAGGGGCCCAGGTTTTTCCGGTCCGAGGGTCCGTGAAGGAAAGCGGTGTGTCCATGAGGATATCCGAAGGCTGATATCCCTTCTCGAGCGCGGCGGCATAGATCATCGGTTTGAAGGCGGACCCAGGCTGGCGTCTGGCATGCAAGGCCCTGTCGAACGGGCTCGATACGAAGTCATAACCCCCGACTAATGCCTTGACCTGTCCATTGGCCGGGTCCATGGCAATCAAGGCGCCCTGCAGTTGGGCGTGTGGTTTGCGGCGGTTGCGCTTGATGACGGTTTCAAGACCCTGCCGCAGGCTCTCCTGGGCGATGGTCTGCAGACGCAGGTTGAGTGTGGTATGAATGGAGAGCCCCCCCTGATAGAGGATTTTTTTCCCGAGACGCGATTCAAGATCCTGCACGACCTCCTGGACAAAGTATGGGGCGTTCCTGCTGAGCGGCTGGTAAACCCGGATCGGAACAGGCTCTTTTTTTGACTTTTCGGCCTCTGCACGGCTGATGAATCTTTCCTCGGCCATCCGGTCGAGGACGTGGTTCCTTCTTTTTTCGGCTTCTTCAGGATTGGATGAGGGGGAGTATTTACCCGGTGATTTAGGGAGAGCCGCCAAGAGAGCCGCTTCCGGCAGGGTGATGTCGGAGACGTCCTTCCCCAGATACCTCCGGGATGCGGCTGCAACGCCGTAACATCCCATGCCCAGATAGATCTGGTTGAGATACAGACCCAGGATCTGATCTTTGGTATAGCGTTTCTCGATTTGCAGGGTGACGATCGCCTCCTTGATTTTCCGGAGGAGGGACTTTTCAGGCGAAAAAAACAGAACCTTGCTGAGCTGCTGTGAGATGGTGCTTCCCCCCTGAACCACACGGCCGGCCATGAGGTTGCTGGCCATGGCCCTCGCGATGCCTTGAAAATCGATTCCGTGGTGAGAATAGAAACGGGAGTCCTCAACGGCGATTACGGCCTCTCTGAGGTGAAGCGGGATCCGGTCCAAGGGGACGACCTCCCTTCTCTCGATGAAGAGTTCATCCATGAGCGTTCCGTCATCGGAAAAAATGTGTGAAGCCTCACTCGGATGATATTCCTCAAGGCTCTCGACTTGAGGGAGGTTCATGAAACGTGAAACCACCCACCCCGCCGCCGCTCCGCCCAGGATGGCTGAGAGGAGAATGACCGTCATTGCCCAAGGTTTGTGTTTCGCCATAGCCGCGTGCTCAAAAAACCTCAATGAACGTCGTCCGGGATTTCCGGACTTCCCGCCTTGCCTGCGTCCGGTGTCTCCTTCCCTGATTCATGTCTGTATTGGTCAAGGATATCATCGATTAGTTGAAGAAGATGCTGAGCGCTGTGGAAGATCATCTCGACGTCTTTTTTCTGTTCACTGGTGAGTTCTCCATCCATGCCGTTCAAAAGAACGTCTGAAAAACCGATGACGGAGTTGAGCGGCGTCCGGAGCTCGTGGGACATCCTGCCCAGAAAATCGCTTTTGATCCGCCGGCACTCCTGAAGGGTCTGAATGGTATTCTGGAGTTCCCGGGTTCTCTCTTCTACCCGTTGTTCGAGCTGATCCGACAGGGTTTTGTAGCGCTTTTCCGATTCGAGAAGGCGTTCTTCCTGCCGGTTTTGATGGATGAAATAGCGCCGTATCAGGACGACGCCGCAGAGCATCAGGATGGAAATGACCAAGGCGATGGTCTCCGGGGTTCCCCCCCTGAAGTGTTCAGCTCCCGGCAGATGATAACCCATGAGGGAGGCGATCCGCCGGACTCCCATGAGAAAAAGGGCGAGAGAGATCAGGATCCAGCCTGGGACGTGCCTCGAGACCTTGATCATGCGGAAGGCCAGGAATGCCGCGGCCAACTGAATCATGACGGAAACGATAACCAACAGGGAAATTTTTGTCATCAGGATTGCATTTATATCATTAAAAAAGGATTTCGACAATAGAAAACCCTGTTGAACTAAACCGCTTCCGTGGCACTTGCTTCATCCTTCCATTGGAGACCCTCTCGGCACGTCACCCTATTTACGAACAGGACCACGAAGCGAACACCAGGCGTCCTTCCAGGATTATTCTTGACATGCGCAATTCCCCAAAGATATAATCACAAAAAATTATTTTAAAGAGCAGGGTAGATTGAGAGCATGAACAGGAAGCACACAGCCATATACCGAATGTCGGACCGACGGAACGACGACTTCGTCCCCGGCACGCCGGCAGACCGCATTAAGCTCGTCTGGATTCTGACCCAAGAGATATCATCCCTGAGTAAAAAGCACGATGCTGAACGAAGACTACAAAGACATATTACAAGTCTTGTCCGACGAGAAGGTTAGGTTCCTCCTCGTCGGCGCCTATGCCATGGCAGCCCACGGTTATCCCCGGGCCACCATGGACATAGACATTTGGGTCATGCCGTCACCTCAGAACGCTGATGCCGTATTACGGGCATTGCGCCGCTTCGGCGCCCCGCTGCACAATCTGACCAAAGAAGACCTTCAGAAGGATGGGACCATTTTCCAGATCGGAGTTGCCCCGAGGCGAATCGACATCATCACCGCGGCATCCGGACTTCAGTTTGAGGAGACGTATCGAAGGTCACTGTCTCTGAACATTGAGGGAATCGAAGTGCATATTCTTTCGATTGACGACCTCATTCGAAACAAGAGGACGTCAGGAAGAACCAAGGATTTGGCCGATGTGGAAGCATTGGAATCCCTGAAGAACTCCGATCCGGACCGACCACGACCTCTTTGAATCCATAACTCTGCCGCATTAGAGCCTTATCGGTAAGCGCCGTATGGCGAATGTGAACCAGGATCCCGGCCATCATGTTTCAGTTTGACATATTTCTGAGCGAGTGTTAGATTTCCCGGTATTCATACTATCGAAGGATCAATTTTCTCGTCGGTTTTGGATGGGCTGTGGCGGTTCTTCTTCCCCTATGAGGGGAAAAACCTTGCTGTCAATCGGAATATAGGTTACATATACCTTATGCGCATAGCGATGCTTTCACCGATTGCTTGGAGAACGCCTCCACGACATTACGGACCATGGGAAAGTGTCGTGTCTCTGTTGACGGAGGGGCTGATCGCCAAAGGGGTCGACGTGACCCTTTTTGCCACGGCGGACTCCATCACAAAGGGGCAACTCCATGCCGTCTGCAAAGGAGGCTACGAAGAGAACAGGCAGATCGAACCCAAGGTCTGGGAGTGCCTCCACATTTCCGAACTCTTTGACCGGGCCGATGAATTTGACCTGATTCACAACCATTTTGATTTTCTCCCTTTGACATACAGCAAGCTGGTGACGACGCCTGTTCTCACAACGATTCACGGCTTTTCATCCCCCCGCATCCTGCCTGTTTATGAAAAATATAACGAAAAGACCTTCTATGTTGCCATTAGCGAGGCCGACCGTTCACCGAATCTGAACTACATTGCTACGATCCACCACGGTATTGACCTCGATGGCTTTACTTTCGTACCTGAACCTGAGGACACGCTTCTCTTCTTCGGCCGGATCCACCCGGAAAAAGGAGCCAAAGAGGCAATCGAAATTGCCAGGGCCGCAGGCAAGAAACTCATCATGGCCGGTGTGATTCAGGACGAGGCTTATTTTGAATTAGAGGTGAAGCCTCATATCGATGGTGATCATGTCACCTATGTGGGAAGCGTGGGTCCGGAGCAGAGGGATAAACTCCTCGGCAAGGCATGCGCTTTGTTACACCCTATCAGTTTTGAGGAGCCCTTCGGTCTTTCCATTATTGAGGCCATGTGCTGTGGGACGCCGGTGATTGCTTTTAACCGGGGCAGTATGCCGGAGCTGATTCGGCATGGTGTGAATGGTTTCCTGGTCTCCAATGTTGAGGAGGCGGTTGACGCCGTGAAAGAGTTGTCTGCAATAGACCGCTCGGCCTGCCGCGGGTTTGTGGAGAAGAACTTTTCTGCTGAGCGTATGGTGAATGATTACATTCAAGTTTACGAGCAGATCCTTGAATTGACAAAACGTGAGGACCATCGTCCGTGGGGATACTACACGATCCTTTCCGACAAACCGGACCACAAAGTCAAACGTATCGTGGTCTATCCCGGAAAGCGGCTGAGCCTCCAGAAGCACCAGCGTCGTGCCGAGCATTGGACTGCGGTATATGGTGAGGGCCTGGTCACATTGGATGGGAAACAGATCCGGCTCAATAAAGGCGATTCCATAGACATCCCGAGGGGGGGTGTCCATCGTATCGAAAATCCGACAAAGGAGAACATGGCCTTTATTGAGGTACAAATGGGAGACTATTTCGGTGAGGATGATATTGTAAGGATCGAGGATGACTTCGGTCGGAAGTAGAGGAGATGGTCTTGAAAAATCCTGTGGTTCGAAGGTATGAAAAGAACCCCATTCTGACCTGTGATGACGTACCCTACCCCGTCTCTACCGTTCATAATGCCGGGATGGTCAAACATGACGGGAGGTACGTGATGCTCTTCCGTTCCCATCTTTTAAACGGCCGGTGTGTCATCGGTCTGGCGGAAAGCGAAGAGGGTTACTCCTTTACCGTGCGTCCGGAGCCTTTCCTTGTTCCTGCAAAACAAGGCGTCTTCGCCGAATACGAAGAGTATGGGGTCGAGGATCTGCGTATCTGTGCCATAGATGACGAGTATCTGCTTACCTACAGCGCTTACTCCAGACATGGAGTGAGGATTGCCCTGGCACGAACCACGGATTTTAAGAGTGTCGAGCGTATGGCTCTTATTTCCCAACCGGACATGCGAAATGTGGTCATCTTCCCCCAGAAGTTTGACGGGCGATATGCTCGTCTTGACCGCCCTCATTCGGAGATATCACCTTGGTCCATACACATATCCTATTCTCCCGACCTGATCCATTGGGGAGAGTCGAGGGTCGTGATGAAACCGGTGACCTATCACTGGGATGAGCTGAAGATCGGTCCTGGAGCCACCCCGTTCAGGACCGATCAAGGATGGCTCCATATCTACCACGGGGTCTACCGGACTATGGCAGGTGCGGTTTACAGGTTAGGCGTGGCCTTACACGACTTGGACGATCCGTCCAAAGTGATCGGTATCTCTGATGACTGGATTCTTCAGCCCGAAGATCCCTGGGAGACGACCGGCTATGTTCCCAATGTTGTCTTCACCTGCGGCGCCGTTCCGGAAGAGGACGGCACTGTAAAGCTTTATTGGGGCGGCGCGGATACCGTCATGTGTGTTGGGTCCGCTACCATCTCGGATCTTGTGGAGATGTGCCTGAAGCATTCAAGGGCAGCTTATTAGGAGATTGGAAGGCTGAAGATAAAAGGAAGTTTAAATATCCCTTCTCCCCCATGGGGAGAAGGTTAGGATGAGGGGTGTCACCAAATTTCTTCTTGCACACTAAATTGGAGAAGAACTTGAGTATGAATAATAATTCTTTAAAGATACGAAGAAGAAAAAAAAGGTTTTTTTCAGAGCCCTCCAGAGTCATCGCCAAATTCTACGTGCCGAGCAGTGTTGAGCAGATCAACCATATCATCCAACGTGTTCTTGGTCTTTCAGAGGATGACGTCAAGGAGAACCTGAACCAGATCATCACTGACTTTTCAACCCGCCACAAGGACATCTGGCGGATAATTGACAAGAACTTCAAGGTCATCAAACATTATATCCCGAATGGAACGAAGATGTCCGGGGACAGGCGGTGCCTGATCGGGGCTTGTTTTACGCATGAATACTCTGTACAAGCTGCGGCCTTTTTTAACCCCTCCATCGTGAAGCATACGGATCAGAGCAATCTCAACAAAGGGAGCGTCCGATTTATTCTGAGTTTTCGCTCCACCGGCGAAGGTCATATCTCCTCGATTGAGTTCAGAAGCGGCATTCTTGATGATAAGAATAAACTCCACTTCGACGAAGTGGGCCGCTTTGTGGAGACCCCTGAAGTGATAAAGAACCCGACCTACGACAAATACGTGTTCCAGTTGAAACTGGAAGATATGGAGTCAAAGAACGAGGTCTCCGATGAAATCTTGAAGGACTTGTCCGACAGGTTTTCTTTCTATGAGCTTGAGACGGCTATTCAGCGGGAGTTCGACGCGCATAGAGGAGCGCGGCTGCCTTTGCTTCATGACACGGTTGAGAAGATCCTCTGGCTCGCCAGATCCAATTACGAATTAAGATTCAGAAAAGAGAAAAGGATATCAGAGAAAGTCATCTTCCCGGTCTCTGAAAACGAAAGCCGGGGGATTGAGGATGCCCGATTCGTACATTTTTTCAATGGCGACGACGAACCCATCTACTATGCGACCTACACCGCCTACAACGGTTTTAATATCCTCCCCATGCTACTGGAAACCAGGGACTTTAACAACTTCAAGATTCGAACGCTCAACGGGGATGCCGTGCAGAACAAAGGGATGGCCCTTTTCCCCAGAAAAATTAATGGGAAATATATGATGATCTCCCGTCAGGATGGTGAAAACATGTTTATCATGTCTTCAGACAATATTCACTTCTGGCAAGAAGCCCAACTTCTGCAGAAGCCACGGTATCCGTGGGAGTTCATACAGATCGGCAATTGCGGCTCTCCCATTGAGACCGAGGAAGGGTGGATCCTGTTAACTCACGGCGTCGGTCCCATGAGGAAATATTGCATTGGAGCCTGCCTGCTGGATCTGGAAGATCCGACAAAGGTGATCGGCCGCCTGTCTGAACCGCTTCTTTCTCCCACAGAAGAAGAGCGTGAAGGGTATGTGCCGAACGTGTTGTATACCTGCGGAGCCATGATCCACAACGAGGACTTGATTATCCCTTACTCCATGTCGGATACCTCGTCAGGCATTGCGGTTGTTCCGGTAAAGGATTTACTGTCCAGGATGTTGAATAGCCGAACCACCAGTGTTTTGGAGGGGAATTGAAAAAAACAGCAGTCATGGAAAACTACGTCCCCAAAGTGAGGCAAGCTAAAAAAGTGGACACAAAATTAAGTAAAATAACTTAATGTAGGTGAAAGCTAATAGACAAATGAAAGCGGCTGTCATTGTAGCCCATCCGGATGACGAAACTATATGGGCAGGGGGCTTGATCATGAGCAATCCAAGCTGGGATTGGTTTATACTGTCATTATGCCGTGCAAGTGATAAAGATCGGGCTCCTAAGTTCTACAAAGCACTCGGGGCTTTAGGCGCCGCCGGAAAAATGGGTGATCTAGACGACAGTCCTCAGCTCAAGCCAATACGCACTCACGAGATCCAACAAAACATCCTTTCCTTACTTCCTTTAATAAAATACGATCTTATAATAACTCACCACCCGAAAGGTGAATACACTTCTCATTTACGACATGAACAAATCGGTAAGGCCGTAATCAAGCTTTGGGAAAGTGCCGATATTGTTTCTGATAAATTGTGGTTGTTTGCTTATGAAGACGGACAAGGAAAATATCTGCCGAAGCCTGTCGAGAAAGCTGATTTAGTGTCAAATTTGGCGCAAAGCATATGGTATCAAAAACATAAAATAATTACACAAATATATGGTTTTGCTAATGATAGTTTTGAAGCTAAATGCGCACAAAAGACTGAGGCTTTCTGGCAGGCTAATTCTACCAGAAAACTTTAAAGTATTCGCAATTAAGAGAGGTGGTTAAAATGAAAGTCTTGGTGTTGTTTGATCCGACTTCTCCCGGAGGGATTGCTACCCAGGGAGCACTTTTATACCGAGGCCTTAAGGAGATAGGAGTTGACGTATGTGGTGTTCATTTTCAATCACCAACTGAAAAGGAGTGGTATTACAGATGGTTTAAACCGAATATCGTTGTGGGGATAGGCTATTGGGGGCACACCCCTCATATCGTGCTTCATCCAAAACGTTATGGTGTTCAACCTGTTCCTTGGTTAATAGCGGACGGCTATGTGGCGAATTATCATGAGATATTGAATTCGTTGCCGTTGATTTTAGTTACTTCAAATTGGGTTAAAGAAACATATATTAGAGACGGAGTAAAAGGAGACAATATAGAGGTATTGCCCATTGGTTGTGATACAAATGTTTTTACCCCGATGGATCAGGATGATTCAAAAGTACAAGCTGTTCGTAATACATTCGGGATACCTAAAGACCAGTTAATGCTTTTAACTGTAGGAGGAGATGCCGCTTCCAAAGGAGCTCAGGAAGTCATGCAGGCATTAGCGCTAATTGACCAAAAAGCGCCGGATTGGAGATATATATGTAAGGTTTGGCCACAGGCTCGTACAAAAGCCCAAAACCTTATTGACCTGCAATTGGCCACTCATTTGGGTATAGAAAAAAATGTGCTTTATTCTGAAGGTGTCCTGTCAAGATACTTTATGCCGTATTTATTTGCAGCTTGTGATATTTATGCGTCTCCCTCTAGATTGGAAGGATTTGGTATGCCGGCTGTAGAGGCAAATTCTTGCGGGAAACCAGTATTGGCAATCAATGCCATGGGTTTTTTAGATACCATGAAACATGGGGAAACTGCATTTTTAGCGAATGTTGCCACCCAAATTGTAGTTAACGAAGCCATCATTGGTGAAGAATCCGGTTATGAAAAGGGACACCGAGTTCTTTTTAACCCTCCCCGCACTGTAGACTTTCGGGCCAGTATTCATGATATAGCAGATTATCTTTTAAAGTTGATGGAAGACGCCGATTTACGCAAAAAAATGGGTGAAGCTGGACGCAAAAGAGCAGCAAAGCTTTTCGACTATAAAATAGTAGCCAAAAAATTTGTAGAAATTGTTTCCAATCGTTTAGGGATATCATAATGTTCAAAAAAAATTCAGTTCTTAATGAAAAAAACAAAGCTGAAATTCAGGAAGCTAAGGAAGCTGCTATAGAGATACTGTTGCATAACGTTGACGGACCCTATCAAGAACTGCCCAGAACTGCTGGCTGGGGATATCCAGAGCCCTATACCAGAGATTTAATGATTGCGGCCTTTGGAATGCTTGCTTCAGGAAACGAAGAATTAATTGATTCATTGCGTCGGACATTGGAAGCTTTAGCTAAAAATCAAACCAACTTAGGACATATACCTTCCTTAGCCCATGATCCCCATGATTTAGGCGCAAGTGATACCACGCCGTTATTTTTAATTGGATTAGCGCTTTATCGGAAAGTGACTGGAGAAAAATTGTTTTTAGAAAAAGCGGCGCAAAAAGCACTTACTTGGATGGAATATCAAAGTCCGGATTGTTCAGAGATGGTTGCTCAGTTACCGACCAGTGACTGGCGAGATGAACACTGGGTTATGGGATTTGGCCTTTATGTTAATACATTAACTTACACCTATCTCAAGCTTTATGGCTTCAATGACCGGGCTGATATGTTAAAAAAAATGATGAACAGGCTGAATGTTCGAGGGGGGCGCAGAAACCGGCACGTGCATGAAGGTTTAGTAGTCAAACACAAACCATATTACGCGATGTCTTCATATAAAATCCATAGTGATGACCGTTTTGATTTATTGGGCAATAGTTTGGCTATATTATCCGGTGTGGCTTCTCATAGCCGGGCGCTCGAGATGGTGCTTTGGGTTGAAGCTGAAAGTGAGGCGTTGATTAAAAGAGAAGAGTTGGCTATAAAACTGCCGCCTTGCTTGATTCCATATATACAGCCGACTAACCCTGACTGGCACAAAAGATATGAACAATTTAACCTTCCGGGCGAATATCATAACGGAGGCGTCTGGCCCTTTATATCTGCTTTTTACGTGGCTTCTATAGTGGCAGTGCAAAAATATCGTTTAGCTGAAGAAAAGTTACTTAGTTTAACCGCATTGGTAAAATTAACCCGTGACCATGATGTTTCGTTTGGTTTTAACGAATGGATTAAGGCCCAAACAGGGGAACCCCGTGGGCAAGATTGGCAGACCTGGTCAGCAGCAATGTATTTATACGCAGCCGCTTGTGTGGAAAAAAAGAGCACCCTGTATTTTGATGACCTGAGACGGCACAACAACAATCACAACAATCTACACAAATAAAATTATTCCCCTGATAATTATGAACGTTTATTTATTTGAGACAGAGAATCAGTTAGCTATCGCCGCCGCCAAGTTGGCAACGGAGAGAATTCAGCAATGTATTGATAAAAAAAACAGGGCTTGCCTGGTGGCGGCAGCGGGAAGAACTCAAATTGCCTTTTTAAAAGAACTGACCGCATTTCCGGGAATTGATTGGAGGAAAATTACAATTTTTCATTTGGATGAATATATCGGTCTTGGCAAAGAACATCCTGCCAGTTTTCGCAAATATTTAAAAGAACGGTTGGTGGATATTGTTCATCCCGGAGAAATTCATTTTATTAATGGCGATTCGGTAAATGCTGAAACAGAATGTCACCGATTAAATAAATTAATTTCTCAATATGTTGTTGACCTGACATTTATAGGGATTGGGGTAAATGGCCACATTGCTTTTAATGATCCGCCGGCTGATCTTTTAACAAAAGATCCATATATTGTCGTTGAATTGGATGATCTTAATAAAAAAAATCAATTTAAAAAAGGATATTTCCCTTCCGTTGATAATGTGCCTCAAAAAGCTATTACGATGTCAATAAAACAAATTATGAAATCCAAAGAAATTTTTTGTTTAGTTAGCGGAGAATCAAAGTCAAGAATTTTGGCAGAAAGCCTGTTGGGAGAAGTAACTCCAAAATGTCCTGCGTCTGTCTTGCAAAAAAAATCTAAAGTTTATATGTTTTTGGATTTAAAAGCAGCGAAGCTTTTGCCAAATAATTTCTGCAAACAATATTCCCAATTCCACTTGGACCCTTGACCCCTAAAGCTCTTTAACACTCAAACCCTATATTTTGGGGACAGAATCATTGAAAAAAATAGCAGTCATAGGAAATTACCTCCCCAGGCAGTGCGGTATTGCAACCTTTACTGGCGATCTGTGTGATGCCCTTGCAGGTCAGATGGAAAAGAGCGATGAAAATCTCATCGCCGTGGCCATGGATGATATGGATGAAGGGTATCACTACCCGGACCGGGTCAAGTTCCAGATTAGAGCAAATGTCCAGCCTGATTATATCCGTGCCGCTGATTTTCTGAATGTGCACAAATTCGATGTCGCCATCCTCCAGCACGAATTCGGCATTTTTGGGGGAAGTGACGGCGCCTACATCATCCGTCTGATCAAGAATCTGAGAATGCCGGTCATTACCACCTTGCATACAATCCTCCAGGACCCTTTCGGCAAACAGCGTGTCATCATTCAGGAACTGGCAAGATATTCCGAATCATTGGTGGTCATGGCCCACAAGGCCCGTTCGATGTTGAAGGAAGTGTACGGCATCGACGACTCAAAAATAGAATTCATCCCTCACGGGATTCCTGACACTCCCTTTAAAAGGTCCGATACCTTTCGAAATCACCTTGGCTTGAGCGAGAATAAGATTCTTTTAACCTTTGGCCTGTTGAGCCCGGCAAAGGGGCTTGACATGATGATCAAGGCCATGCCCGGGATTATTGAGCGCCACCCCGATGCGGTTTATATTATTCTCGGGCAAATCCATCCATACGTTGTGAAGGAATCCGGAGATTCCTACCAACAAGGCCTTTATCAGCTGGTCAACCGGCTCGGTATGAACGATCATGTCCTGTTTCGGAACCGTTTTGTCAGGATGGACACACTGATTCAATATATCACGGCGGCCGACATCTATATCACGCCATACATTAACGAACAACAGATCGTATCCGGCACCCTGGCCTATAGTACGGGCATGGGGACCCCCGCTGTTTCCACGCCTTACTGGTATGCCAAGGAGATGCTGGCTGATGGGAGAGGGCGCCTCGTCCCTTTCAACGACGATCACGCCATGGCCGAAGCCGTCAACCACTTGCTGGATCATGAAGAAGAACGCATGGAGATCCGCGAGAAGTGTTACCGGTTCGGCCGGTCCATGATCTGGAAGGAAGTGGGACGAAGCTACTTCAAGCTAATCGGTAAAGTGCTCACGCACACAAAAGACCAGGCCATACCACAATTTTCGGAAAGACCGGATGCCAGGATCGTCAGTGAACTTCCTGACATCAACTTGAAACATATGAGAATCATGACCGATGACACCGGGATGCTTCAGCACGCGAAATACTCCATCCCCGACCGAAGCCATGGCTACTGCGCCGATGATAACGCCAGGGCGCTCATTGTTGCCTGCATGCACTACTCCCTGCTCAAGGATAAAGGTGTGGTCCCGTTGATTCAGACCTATCTTTCCTTTATGAACGACTCTTTCAATCCGGGAAACGCTCGCTTCAGAAACTTCATGTCCTATGACAGACGCTGGCTTGAAGAGATGGGAAGTGAAGATTCCCACGGCCGGTCCCTCTGGGGGCTGGGCACTGCCGTGAAATGCGCGCCGAGTGACTCGATCCGGAAAATGGCTGCGGGTCTCTTTTCAGAGGGTCTTCCTGCGCTGGAAAACTTTACGTCACCCAGGGCATGGGCCTTTGCCATTGTCGGCCTGCAGGCCTATATGGAAGCATTCGGCGGGGACACGACGGCCCGTCGGTTGCGCGCAGTCCTTGGGGAAAAACTGTTTGACCTCTTTAAGCAAAGGGCCTCTCACGACTGGCCGTGGTGTGAAGATCAGGTGACCTATGCCAATGCCAAGTTGTCCCATGCACTGATCCTGGCCGGCCAATGGATACCGCACACGGAAATGTTCGAGATGGGGATCAACAGCCTGAACTGGCTGCTTGCCAGACAGAAGGCGCCTGAAGGTCACCTCTCCATCATCGGGAATACGGATTGGCACAACAGGGAAGGCGATTCATCTACCTTTGATCAACAACCGATTGAAGCCATGTGCCTGATCGAAGCCTGTGCCGAGGCCTTTCGTGCCACTGGCGAGAGGAAGTGGATTGAAGAGGGGTACCGCTGTCTCAGCTGGTTTCTGGGACGAAACGACCTCAATGTACAGATCTATGATTTTGAAACAGGGGGCTGCTGCGACGGCATTCAGCCTACCGGAGTGAATGCGAATCAGGGCGCAGAGTCCACCCTTTCATGGCTGATCTCCCTCCTGACCATGTATAAAATCCTTGAACAGGAAGTTTTGGTTAAGAAGTGAGGGGGGGAAGATGCCTGTAACCACAGATCTCGTTCAGCCTGGGCTCTATATCCAATAAGTGTTAATTTGTTAATTTTAGAACTCCTCAGTGAACAAATAAACAACTTATAGCCTTTGACGGACCTTTTAGGGAGTACGCTCCCCTTGTATCGGCGCCGTCCTATCGCTCTTTTCGGGGTTTGACAGGCAATGAAAACTATTATAAAATAAAGGAAAATCAGAACCGCAGGGATCCATCATGACGTCATTTCGTGTCTGCTCGGAGTTCGAACCATGCGGCGACCAGTCTGAGGCCATCAAACGGTTGTCTGCATGGGTGCAGGAAGGCCGGTCCCATATGGTGCTTTTAGGGGTGACCGGTTCGGGAAAAACATTTACCATGGCCAAGGTGATTGAGGAGGTTCAGAAGACCACCCTGGTGATTGCGCCCAACAAGACCCTGGCGGCACAGCTTTATAACGAGTTCAAGTTTTTTTTCCCTGAGAATGCCGTGGAGTATTTTGTCAGTTACTATGATTATTACCAGCCCGAGGCATACATCCCTCAGTCCGACACCTATATCGAAAAAGACGCCTCGATCAATGATGAGATCGACAAGCTGCGCCACTCGGCCACCCACTCGCTCCTGGAAAGGAACGACGTGATCATCGTGGCGTCCGTATCCTGTATCTATGGTCTCGGTTCGCCCGAGGCTTATCACGGGATGCTGGTCCATCTCGAAGAGGGGTGCGAAATAGACAGGGACGCCATGCTGCGCAAGCTGGTGGAGATCCAGTACCAGCGGAATGAGTTCGAATACAAGAGGGGGACGTTCCGCGTCAGGGGGGATGTGGTACAGATTCTGCCGAGCTATGCCGATACAGCCATCCGAGTGGAATTCTTTGGAGATCTGGTGGAATCCATCTATGAAGTGGATTTCCTGACCGGGGATAGGATCCGCCGCCTGCCCAAGATCGCCGTTTACCCGAAGAGCCACTATGTCACTCCAAAGGAAAGAATAGAGAAAGCAGTCCGGGAGATCCGTAAAGAGCTGCAGGAGAGGGTGGCGGAACTGGAGCGGCAGAACAAACTGGTGGAGGCACAGCGGCTCGAACAGCGCACCCTCTTTGAT
This sequence comes from Nitrospirae bacterium CG2_30_53_67, assembly GCA_001873285.1. Lineage (NCBI taxonomy): Bacteria > Pseudomonadati > Nitrospirota > Nitrospirae bacterium CG2_30_53_67. The sequence continues at coordinate 17,663 of MNYV01000075.1, read as the reverse complement.
CTTGAGATGATTCAGGAGGTCGGATACTGCCAGGGGATCGAAAACTATTCTCGTCATCTCACGGGCAGACTGCCGGGGGAGCCGCCGCCCACTTTGATTGATTATCTTCCCCGGGATACCCTTGTAGTGATCGATGAGAGCCATATCACCGTCCCTCAGCTCAACGGCATGTATCGGGGAGACCGGTCCAGGAAGGAGAATCTGGTCGAATACGGTTTCCGTCTCCCTTCAGCCTTTGATAATCGCCCGCTCCGGTTCGACGAATTTGAGGGGCTGGCCGGACAGGTCATTTACGTTTCCGCCACGCCCGCACAATATGAGATGGAAAAGGCCGGGGCATCCGTGGCGGAGCAGATCATCCGCCCGACAGGCCTGCTCGACCCTGAGATCTTCATCCGGTCGGCCAACGGACAGGTGGATGATCTTTTAAACGAGATCAGGATCAGGGCGGAGCGGAACGAACGGGTCCTTGTGACAACGCTGACCAAGAAGATGGCCGAGGATCTGACGGACTATTATTCCGAACTGGGTGTACGAGTGAAATACCTTCATTCGGACATTCAGACCATCGAACGGATGGAGATCCTCCGGTCTCTTCGCAAAGGGGACTTTGATGTCCTGATCGGGATCAATCTTCTTCGGGAGGGTCTGGACCTCCCCGAAGTCTCGCTCGTAGCAGTTCTGGATGCAGACAAGGAAGGTTTTCTTCGATCCGAGCGGTCCCTGATCCAGACCACGGGGCGCGCTGCCCGGAACGCCTCCGGACAGGTGATTCTCTATGCCGATCGGATCACTGATTCCATGCGAAACGCGATGCGGGAAACCAGCAGGAGGAGGAAGACTCAGGAAGCATACAACCATCGGATGGGGATTACGCCGCAGACCATCATGAAGGCGATCCCCAAAGGGCTTGTACAGATCTGCGAGGCGGATTATATCACGGTGTCGGTTGTCGCTGAACCGGGTGAAGCCTACTTGTCAGACGAGGAGATCGATCGGAAGATCAGGGATCTGGAGGCGGAGATGCTGAATGCGGCCAGGAACCTGGAATTTGAAAAGGCCTCGGTCCTTCGGGATCAATTCCTCGCCATGAAAGAGAGGCTGATCGGCGTCCAGGCGATAAAAAAGTAGGGAACATCTCAAAAAGAGTGGGTGAAAACATCAGGGGTCAAGGGGTCAAGGATTCAAGGGGTCAAGTGAACCCCGTTAGAGGTTGTCCTCTAACGGGGTGAAGTGCTAAAAACATAAGGGGCCGAGGGTACTAGGGTCCAAGGGTTCAAGTGCTTTTCTCTGGAGATTTTGTTTGCGTTCTTGTACTAGGTTCACCGGTATCAGTATTTCACCCCGTTAGAGAGATCATCTCTCTAACGGGGTTCACTTGAATCCTTGACCCCTGGACCCCTTGAACCCTTATTTTACCCACTAAATGGCCGATGGCTCGTAGAGGAGAAGAACCAGAAATAGGGAACCAGAAATAGTATTTGATTATGGGATATTTCAATGAATGAATCTTTACTGGAAACTGTCGATCGAATGTCCAGGTCTCCCGGCGTCTACCTCATGAAGGACCGGCAGGGGGATATCCTCTATATCGGAAAAGCCAAGGATTTGAGATCCAGGGTCAGGGCCTACTTTCTTGCTTCGGCCAAACTCACGCCCAAGACCGAGGTCATGCTCTCGAAGGTCCAACGGATCGATTTCATGGTGACCGGTTCTGAGGCAGAGGCGTATATTCTTGAGAGCAATCTGATCAAGAAGAACAGGCCGAAATACAACATCCTCCTGAGGGACGACAAGCATTATCCCTATCTTCGGCTTTCGGTCAAGGAGGATTATCCCAAACTGGATGTGGTCCGTAAGATCGGCAGGGACAGGTCCAGGTATTTCGGGCCTTACGTTCCAGGGAGTCACCTGCGTACGACCCTGGACCTCATCGAAAAGACCTTCCCGCTCAGGAAATGCAAAAACAGGATAGATGGGAAAAGGGAGAGACCCTGCCTGAACGCCCAGATCGGAAGATGCCTCGCTCCGTGTACCGGTTCGATATCCAAGGCCGAATATTCCCGGATGGTTCGGCAGGCCGTTCTTTTTTTGCAGGGGAAGAACCGGCCGTTGATCCGTGAACTTTCCACGAAGATGGAACAGGCATCCAGGTCCCTCGAATTCGAGAAAGCAGCCGTGATCCGGGACCAGATCAGGCGCATCGAGAAGATGACCGAGCAGCAAAAGATCATCAGCCCGAACATGGAGGACAAGGATGTCTTCGGTACGGCGATGAGCGGTGAAACGGTATGCGCGGAGATTCTCTTCGTCCGGGGCGGAAAGCTGCTCGGGAAGGAAGACTTTTTTATCGAACGGCCCGGAGACGAGAAAGAGGAGGAGATACTCAGGACGACTATGATGCAGTATTACAGCAAAGAGAGGCTCATCCCGCCCTTGATTTTTGCCCCCTTCGCGTTTGCGGAATCGGAGACGGAGACCATGGAAAAGGCCTTTTCAGCCGTAGGCGGGCGCCGGGTGAGGATGAGGGTCCCGCAGAGGGGCATCAACCTCAAGCTGGTCCGTATGGCCGACGAAAATGCAGCGCTTGCCCTGCAGTCCCATCTCAATCAGAGAGACCGGGATCTGGTTATTCTGAAAGATCTGCAGGATGCGGCGGGTTTAAAGAAGCTCCCGCTCCGGATCGAGGCGTTTGACATCTCGAATATCCAGGGGGAATATCCCGTAGCGTCCATGGTCGTTTTTGAGAAAGGGAAACCCTTGAAATCCCATTACCGGCACTACAGGATCCAGTCGGTGGAAGGCCCCAATGATTATGCCATGATCTTCGAGGTCCTCACGCGCCGTTATGGCTCCGGGGAGGATGCTGCTCTTCCCATGCCCGACCTCATCCTCATAGACGGAGGAAAAGGGCAGCTCAATATCTTGCTCCACGTCGCCGGTGAGCAAGGGTTTACTGAGGGTACGGATTTCATGGCCCTGGCAAAGCCCGGGGACCCTGATGCCGGAAAGAACGGCGTTGACCGGATCTATCTGCCAGGGCGCAGGGAGCCGGTCGTTTTGGACCCCGCCGATCCGGTGATCCATCTGATTCAGAGAATCAGAGACGAGTCCCACAGATTTGCGGTGACGTACTACAGAAAACTGCACACCCGAGACACCCTGACCTCGCGTTTAAAAGAGATCAAGGGGATAGGAAAGACCCGGACCCTCTCGCTGCTGCGGCATTTCGGCAGTCTGGAGAGGGTGCGCCGGGCGAGTCTGAAAGATCTGGCTCAGGCCCCTTCCATGAATCTTGACGCGGCCTCCCGCGTTTTCAATATCCTGCGCCAGGAAGCTGGGTTGACGAAATGAGGTTTTGGAACAACAGAATAGACGACTCCATTCATCGGTCATGGACTTTCATTATCCTGAGGTTTGCCGTATTCCTTCTGATCGCATGGACGGTTTACGTCTTGATCGAATCCGGCAGATTCTTCCCTCTCTGGCCGGCTTTGGGGTATTTTGCCGTATCGGAAATTATGCTCCTGGTCCGCTACACCAGACGGATTCAACAGGGGGTAGCGATCGGCATCTATTTTCTGGATGTCTTCGCGGTTTCTTCCCTGATCCAGATGAAGGGGCTTTCTGTCCAGTGGTATTTGACGATTCCTGTCCTGATGCTGGGGATCGGTCTCTGCTACAATCGGAGGTGGGCCTGGTTTCCCATTGCCCTGATCCCTTCGGTGATGACCCTGTATCATGCGTTTTACACCTCGGTGGTATCCGAGGGATGGAACCTGGAACTCGGCGGGATCGTTTTTCTCTACTTTGTGTTCGCCGGGATTGTTTATTCGGTGGTCTTAAGAGCGGATCGGATTCTATCGCTATATCACGGACAGCGAAAGCTGGTGCGCGGCATCCCTGCTTTCAGCCCCCCTCCGGGTCTTAAAGACTGCATTCAGAAAATTCTGGAAAACGACCCGCCCATCGAGGTTGATTTCTGCTCGGTTCTCCTCCTGGATCCGGATGGGAATCTGCGGGGTCTGGAACGGGACCAGGGAGGAAAGATCGGTGAGGTTCTTTTGGGCCAGCAGCGGATTCCTTGGTTATTGAGATCCATCAAGAGAGAGGAGGCCTATTACCCTGACCTCAGGAAGGAGAAGGATGAAAAGGACTTTTTTGAAGCTCGAAGGCTTGTCAGCCTGCTCTCGATCCGTATCCGTGTGGGGGAGATGGAAGGGATGGTTGTTTTCGGCAGAAAAGGAAGGGATGCCTTTTCCCCTGCTGAACGGGAGGTCCTCTCCTCGTATGAAGAGATGATGACCGGCTGGATGCAGCAGTCCCTTGCTTTTGAAAAGCAGGAGGATAAGGATCCAAGACCTGAAAAGGATCCCGGGGAAAAGACGGTCCCGGTCAGGGAGGCCGGAGCGGAAAAAAACGGAGGAACCGAGGTCACGGCGGAGCGCCTGCAGGCCCTTGAGGAGGAAAATCGCCGGCTCAAAGAGGCGCTCGATGAGCAGGTGCGGTCAGCCACCCTGAAGCTGAATAAAGAGGTCCTTTCTCTCATGGCCAGGGAATCGGAGAAGGAACAGAAGGTTTTTGAGATGCTGGCATCGGTGGACCTGAGCCAGGCCGTCTCCATGCTCTTTGATCTGGATGTGGTGCTTGATTTGATTGTGGAGATGATCTGTGAGAAGATCTCTGTGAAAAGCGTATCGATTATGCTCCTCCGGGAGGACAAAGGGGACCTTGTGGTCAAGGCCTACCGGGGGCTCCAGGATGAGATCGCACAAAAAACACGGCTGTTGGTCGGTGAGGCCATAGCCGGTTACGTGGCTCAGAAGGGTGAGCCGCTTCTGATCGAGGACATAGAAAAGGATCCCCGTTTTGTTCCCTTCAAGCGGGACCGGTATCGATCCGGGACCCTGCTTTCGGCGCCGGTGCTTCATGAGGGGAAAGTCCTCGGCGTCATCAATCTCTCCGACCCGATGCGCGAAGGTCCGTTTACAGATAAAGATCTTGAGATCCTGCAGGTCCTTTCGAGACAGGCGGCCATTGCCATTGTGAATCACCGTCTTTATGAGGAGTTCGAGAACGGCCGCTGGATCCGTGAATGTTATGAAGGGGGGCTCTCCCAGAGGCTTTCCGAAAAGGTTTTCCACAACTCCCCGGTTCTCGATAAGATGGAAGGAGAATACAAGGTGACCGTGCTCTCGGTCCATCTCCATGAGAATGAGGCCATGCAGAAAGACCCGGAGGCTTCCAAAAGGATCCGGAGGATCGAACAGCATCTCCGGAAAGTTCGGGAAGTCATTGCCCGGCACAGCGGAGATGCGGCAGGGGATGCCGGCGTAGGCGTCATGGGGATTTTTGGGCTTCCCTTTCCTGATCATGGAGACCCCTGGCGGGCGGTTCTTGCATCCGTTGACCTTCTCAAGATTTTTTCACGTTTTGGTGAAGGGCTGCCCCAGGAAGACATGAACGGGTATGGCGTTTCAGTGGGCGTGGCTACAGGAGATCTCCTGATTCGGGAGAGGACGGGGGGCATCCCCTATGCCGTTTTCGGCCATACGTGGGAAAGGGCTTTGACCCTGATGCAGGCCGGTTCTCCCGGCCAGATTCTGGTGGACGAAGAGACCGAAAATTTGATCGGCGGCCGGGTAAACAGTCTTCGTCTCGTCCTATCCTACGGGGTTCATAAAAAACTGACGGCGTATGGGATCAAGGGTCTGAAACGCACGGCTTCCGGGGAATAGGGGTCATCAAAGAATCGGGCGGCGCGGATGCTGTTTACGTGGAAGACGGAATCCATTGACTTGATGAGATGTTTTATGGTATGGATTGGATGGTATCCTGCCATTCGGTCCTGAATGGGACGGACGACATGGAAGAGAAAAAATCTAATGAAAATGGATCCGTAAATGCGCATTCACGGGGGCAGGCGCCGGGAAAACAGATGGACCAGGGGTTCAAGGCGTTTGAGGACTTGATCTCCGAGGAAGAGAATGTGGAGTATGAGGAGGATATTTCTCTTCAGCCTTTTAAAAGAGAAAACCGCCTCTTCGAGCGCCGGCCTGTTGTTTCCAAAAGGCTCGATATCAGGCCTTCCGGCAGAAATGAAGGGAGAGGGATTCTGATCCCCCTTCAGATTAAGCTTCCGAACGGCGTTTCTGAGGAATATCTCCTCAGTGTTTCAATCTCTCTCAAAAAGGCGTCTCAGTCAGAGGTTTCCTTCAGCGGAGAGGGCGCATACGATCTTGGTCCGGATAGCGAGGATCATCCGGAGATCGACATCTTGGATGGAAGAACCACGCTCATCTACGGTGAGGAAGAAGAGGATGAAGAGACGCCGCAGGACCCAGGGGAGATCCAGGCTGCAAGCTGGTGGGATCGGCTGCTATCCCTCTGGAGAAGGAAGTCATAAAAAAAGGATCATCTCCAAAAGAGTGGGTGAAAACATCAGGGGTCAAGGGGTCAAGGATTCCAGGGGTCAAGTGAAGTGCTTTTCAAGAACTTGAGGGTCTGAGGGGTCAAGTGTTCAAGTGTTTTTCTCTGGAGATTTTGCTTGCGTTTCAGTATTTCACTTGAATCCTTGAACCCTGAACCCCTTGAACCCTTATTTTACCCACTAAATGGGAGAAAAACCTAAAACAATAAACATAGCGTTCTTCATGGGCTGAAAGAGTTAAAGGAGTCCGGTTATGTCAGGTCATTCAAAATGGTCCACCATCAAGTATAAGAAAGGGGCGGCGGATGCCAAGCGTGGGAAGATCTTCTCGAAGATCATCAAGGAGGTTACCGTGGCCGCCCGTATAGGGGGAGGCGACCCCGCATCGAATGCGAGGCTTCGGGCGGTTATTCTGAAGGCCAAAGAGGCCAACATGCCGGCAGACAATATCAAACGCGCCATCCAGAAAGGGACAGGGGAACTGCCCGGCGTCAACTATGAAGAGATCGTCTATGAGGGCTACGGTCCTGGAGGCGTCGCCGTTCTGGTCGAGACCCTGACCGACAACAAGAACCGTACCGTTTCCGAAATCCGTTATATCTTCTCAAAAAATCACGGCAACCTCGGAGAAACCGGCTGCGTTTCCTGGATGTTTCAAACCCGGTGTCTGATCGTGGTCGAAAAAGAGGGCGCCGATGAAGATCGGCTGTTGGAAACGGCTCTCGATGCCGGGGCTGAGGACGTCAAGGATGAAGGTAAGACCTTCGAAATCATTATGGAGCCTCCTCATTTCGAAAACGTGAAACAGGCCCTGGATACCGCCGGAATCCGGTACACGCTTGCTGAGCTGACCAAGATACCCCAGACTTCGGTCCGACTGGAGGGTAAGGAGGCGGAGCAGATGCTGAAACTTGTTTCGGCGCTGGAAGATAATGACGACGTGAACGCCGTCCATGCAAACTATGAAATTGATGATGAGATCATGGAAAGGATGAGTATCTGAGTGCGCATACTCGGCATTGATCCCGGTTCGGTTCAGACCGGGTTCGGGATCATCGAAGAGAAAGACGGCGCTCTGGTATTTTTGGATTGCGGAGTGATCCGCACCTCGGGAACACTGCCGATATCCTACCGCCTGAAAAGGCTGTATCATGGACTCAACCGCATCATCGAATCGAAGCGCCCCGATGTGGTTTCCCTGGAGAACATTTTCATTGCGAGGAACGTCAGCTCCGCATTTAAACTGGGGCATGCTCGGGGAGCGGCTATTCTGGCGGCCGTAAATTACGGCCTTGAGGTCTTTGATTACACCCCTGCGGAAGTCAAGAAGGCGGTCGCCGGTTTTGGAAGAGCCGACAAGGAACAAGTCCAAAAAATGGTGAAGAGCCTCCTTGCTCTTCCTTACCTGCCCGATCCTTACGATGCCTCGGACGCCCTGGCCATAGCCATCTGCCACAGCCAGAGCAGGATGATGCGCCGGAACTTGAAGGCCGTCACCTTAAAGAATCAGAATGAAAGATGCAGGCATGGCCGGGATCTTCCGAAGGAATAGAGCAGGGAGATCCGCCCGGGGGATCGGCCGGGCGCCGGGGGAAAGGGTGTGCGACAAATTTATGGGTACACATCAGGATTACATATGTTTGTCATTGTCCGGTCCCCCGATCGAGTCGGGGAATGACGCTCTTAGAGAAATATTTACCTGTAAATTTGTCGCAGACCCCGGGGGAAAGATCTACGCCCGTAGAGGGGCGCCCTGTCTGCCGTAGCACAGGCAGGGATGAAGGCGCCGCAGAGGAAACCAGAGATGATTGCCCAGATCAAAGGTGTCTTGGAAGAGAAGGATCCATCAGAGATTATCGTGGATGTGAACGGCGTCGGGTATCTCTTGGAAATTCCACTCTCAACATTTTATCAGTTGCCGGAGGCGGGCGCCCAGGTCTGTCTTAAGGCCTATACCCATGTCCGTGATAATGCCATGCAGATCTTCGGGTTCTTGACCTCCTCGGAGAAGGATCTCTTTGAACAGCTCATTTCCGTGTCCAAGGTCGGGCCCAGAATCGCCCTGACACTCCTCTCCGGTTTGGATACGGGAAGCCTCCGGACGGCCATCCGCCACGGAGATGTCGAAAGGCTCCGCGGCATTCCCGGTGTCGGGAGAAAGACCTCGGAGAGGATCTGCATGGAACTCAAGGATAAGATCCCGGATGAGCCCATCAACCCGGAAGGCGTTTCCAGCGCCGCGCTCTCCCTGCTGGACCAGTGTCCATACAAGGATGCCATGGCCGCCCTGGTCCATCTTGGGTACAAGAGGGGTGAAGTCAGGGAGGTCATTCAGGGGCTGGCTGATGAAAAAGAAGATCGCTCTGTGGAGGACCTGATCCGGGAGTCTCTCAGGCTGCTTTCAAAGGCATAAAAAGAATGGTTCAAACGGTAAAAGCAGTTCAAACCGTTCAAAAGATTCAAACGGTTCAAACAGTTTAAACGGCTTGAACGGTTCAAATGGTTATGGTTATGGAAGAAGACCGCATCATCAGTCCAAAAGAAGGCATAGACGAGGTTGTCTTGGATTCGAGCCTCCGTCCGAGATGTCTGAATGACTTTGTCGGACAGGAGAAGATCAAGCATAACCTCCGTATCTTTATTGAAGCGGCCAAGGCCAGGAAGGAGGCCCTGGACCATATCCTTCTTTACGGCCCCCCAGGCCTGGGGAAGACCACGCTGGCTCATATCCTTGCAGATGAAATGGGGGTCCATATCAAGGCGACATCGGGGCCCGTGCTGGAGCGGCCGGGCGACCTTGCTGCGATCCTCACCAACCTCAAGGACGGGGACGTCCTGTTTGTGGATGAAATCCACAGGATGAACCGAGTGGTGGAGGAGCTTCTCTACCCGTCAATGGAGGACTTCCAGATTGATATTCTTCTGGGGGAGGGGCCTTCTGCGCGTGTGATCAAGCTGGACCTTCCCCGGTTTACCCTGGTGGGCGCCACCACCCGGGCCGGGCTTCTCACCTCGCCGTTAAGGGACCGATTCGGCGTGGTCGAGCGCCTGAATTTTTACAGCATCGAGGATCTCACACAGATCATCATCCGTTCCGCACGGATCATTTCCGTTTCCATTGATTCGGAGGGGGCTCATGAGATTGCGAGACGGTCCCGCGGAACGCCGAGAATATGCAACCGGCTTCTCCGCCGTGTGCGGGATTTTTCAGAAGTGCAGGGGGATCCCGTGATCACCCGAGAAGTGGCGGATCAGGCCCTGCTCCATCTGGACGTGGATTCCATGGGGCTGGATCATATGGACCAGAAACTGATCCGGACCCTGATTGAGAAATTCAGCGGGGGGCCGGTGGGGATTTCAACCCTGGCCGCGGCCATCAGCGAAGAAAAGGATACCATTGAGGATCTCTACGAGCCTTATCTGATCCAGAACGGATACCTGGCGAGAACACCAAGAGGCCGGGTGGCCACAAAAAATGCCTATGAGCATTTCGGGATACCCTACAGGAAGAGCCCTCAGGAGGAGATGTTTTGAAGCTGTTGCTCCATATCTGCTGTGCGCCCTGCTCCATATATCCCTTGACGGTTCTGAGAGACCGGAAGGTCGAAACCACGGGGTTCTTTTTCAACCCGAACATCCATCCCTTGACAGAATACAGAAAGCGTCTTTCGGCCCTGACGGGTTATGCCTCGTCCATGGATCTCCCTTTGATCGTCAGGGACCAATACCTGTTGAAGGAGTTTCTTCGAGAGGTGGTGTTCCATGAAGAGAATCGCTGCTTTCACTGTTACCGTATGCGTTTGACCGCCGCCGCCCAAGAGGCGGTGGAGCAGGGGGCCGGCGCTTTTTCCACAACCCTCCTTTACAGTATTTATCAGAAGCATGATCTGGTGAAACGTGTCGGCGAGGACGTGGCCAAGGAGAGGGGCATTCCCTTTTACTATGAGGATTTCCGCACAGGATGGAAGGCCGGGGCGGACCGGTCCAGGGAACTTGGGATCTACCGCCAGGCCTATTGCGGGTGTATCTACAGCGAGATGGAACGCTACATGAAAAAGAAGCCGGAGGCAAAAAAAGGTTCATCTCCAAAAGAGCGGGTGAAACATAAGGGTCCAAGGGGTCAAGGATTCCAGGGGTCAAGTGAAGTGCTGAAAACATAAGGGACCGAGGGGTCAAGGGGTCCAGGATTCCAGGGGTCAAGTGAAGTGCCAAAAACATCAGGGGTCCAGGGTTCCAGTGCTTTTCTCTGAAGATTTTTCTTGCGTTTCGGTATTTCACTTGAACCCTTGAACCCTGAAACCCTTGAATCCTTTTTACCCTGAAAAGGCCTTTGAAAGAAGAGATGATGAGTCCCTGGACAACCATTGGTAAATTCCTGATTTTTACGGGTTTTCTCCTGGTCCTGATCGGCGGGATGCTCCTCCTTGCCGGGAAGATCCCGTGGCTGGGCAGGCTTCCCGGAGACATCTTTATCCGGAAAAAGAATTTTACCTTTTATTTTCCTTTGACGACCAGCATCATTCTAAGTATTATCTTATTTTTGTTATTCTATTTTTTCTTTCGAAAATAAGGAAAACCCTGTTTGGTTCTGTTCGGTTGTTTTACTCTGATCGGACATTGAAGAGGGGAGGCCTGTGTCAGGTAAGCATCTTTCAGATTATGACTACCCCCTTGAGGCCGAGCGTATCGCCCAGGAGCCCGCGTTAGAGCGTGATCATGCACGGCTGATGGTTGTGAACCGCCGGACCGGAGAACTCCTGCACCGGCGTTTCTTCGAGATCACCGAGTTTTTGCGTCCGGGCGATCTTCTGGCGCTGAACGACACTCGAGTGATTCCGGCCCGGCTGCATGCGGTCAAGGAGAAAGGCTCTGAAATCGAAATTCTTCTCCTGGCCGGCCTCGGGGACAACCGGTGGGAGGCCCTGATCCGGGGCAAGGTTGCACGGGGGACCAGGGTCATTCTGAGGACCGGTGAACAGGGCGTGGTTGAATCCTTGAACCCGGATGGGAAACGGGTGATCCGTTTTTTCATGGAACAGGATTTTATGACCTATCTTCAGCATCACGGGGGCGTTCCGCTCCCCCCCTATATCAACAGGAACGGGGATAACCGGTATTCCGTCCTGGACAGGGAACGGTATCAAACCATATACGCAAAAACCCCCGGGGCCGTTGCCGCACCCACGGCCGGGCTGCATTTTACAGAAGGCCTGCTGGAGAAAATACGCGGGATGGGCGTGCAGATCGTCTTCGTGACCCTTCATGTCGGGTACGGAACCTTCAAGCCCGTGACGGTCGAGGATATCTCGGCGCACAGGATGGACGAGGAATCCTATGCCATAGGCGGGGAGGCGGTCGAGGCCGTGCACGATGCCGTGCGTGAGGGAAGACGGGTGATTGCCGTAGGGAGCACCAGCGCACGGACCCTGGAGTCGGCCGTTGATCAAGGGGGAAGGATCGTCCGTGCTTCCGGCCGGACCGGTCTTTTCATCTATCCCGGCTACCGGTTCCGTGTGGTCAAAGGACTGGTCACCAATTTTCACCTCCCCCGGTCCACGCTCCTCATGCTGACGGCGGCCTTTGCCGGCAAGGATCTGCTGGACCGGTCCTATCAGGAGGCGAGAGGGATGGACTACCGTTTCTACTCCTATGGGGATGCCATGCTCATTCTCTGAAAGGGATGGAGTGGAATTTCGCTTTGATCTGATCAGCAGGGATACTGCGACCAGGGCCCGTCTCGGCAGGATCACCACACCTCACGGGGATATCCAAACCCCTGCCTTTATGGCGGTGGGGACACAGGCCGCGGTCAAGACCCTGACCCCTGAAGAGGTCAAGGAGTCCGGGGCGGAGATCATCCTGGCTAATACGTACCACCTCTATCTGCGTCCCGGTCATGAACTGATCCGTGACATGGGTGGGCTGCACGGCTTCATGAACTGGGACGGTCCCATCTTAACGGACAGCGGCGGGTTCCAGGTTTTCAGCCACAGCGCCCTGAGGAAGATCCGGGATGACGGCGTGACCTTCCAGTCCCATATTGACGGTTCCAGCCGCCACATCACCCCGGAGCTTGCCGTCGAGATCCAGGAGGCCTTGGGCGCCGACATCATCATGGCCTTCGACGAGTGCACCCCGTATCCGGTAACACGGGAGTATGCCCGTGAATCCATGGAGCTCACATTAAGGTGGGCAAAGCGATGCAAGATCAGGAAGACGCGGCCTGACCAGGCCCTATTCGGGATCATTCAGGGGGGGATGTTCCCTGACTTAAGAAAAGAGTGCGCCGAGAGGCTTGTGGAGATCGGGTTTGACGGGTATGCCATGGGGGGGCTCAGCGTGGGTGAGACCAAGCCCATGATGTATGAGATGGTTGAGGCCGCGGAGCCTTTCATGCCCGAAGATCAGCCGAGATATCTGATGGGGGTCGGAAAACCCGAGGACTTGATCGAGGGGGTGATCCGGGGGATCGATCTTTTTGACTGTGTGATGCCCACAAGGAATGCCCGAAACGGTTTTCTGTTCACGCGCCATGGAAGACTGGTGATCAAGAATTCAGTCCACCATAACGAAGGCGGTCCCGTGGATCCGGAATGCGGGTGTTATACCTGCCGGCATTATTCACGGGCCTATCTCAGGCATCTTTTCATGGCCGGTGAGATCCTCGCCCTGCGGCTGAACACGATCCACAATCTCTATTTTTATCTGAGCCTGATGGAACGGATCCGAGAATCCATACGGGAAAAAAGGCTTGAAGCATTCCGGCATGAGTTTTATGATGCAGATCATCTCCAAAAGAGCGGGTGAAAACATCAGGGGCCGAGGGTCCCAGGGTTCAAGGGGTCAAGGGTTTTTCTCTGGAGATTTTGCTGGCCTTTCAGTATTTCACTTGAATCCTTGACCCCTTGAACCCTCGACCCCTTTTTACTCATTAGATGGGAGAAGGACCTTATTTTTTAACTTTACAAAAAGGAGAAAAAGATGTTTGAAATGCTGGCCTATGCGCAAGACGCGACTTCAACACCGGCGGCTCCCGGAGGGGCATTAGGTTCGATAGCCCCCCTGCTCCTGATGGTCCTGATTTTTTATTTTCTTCTGATCCGGCCGCAGATGAAAAAGACCAAGGAACTCAAGACCATGCTCTCCGCTCTCAGAGCAGGGGACCGCGTGGTCACATCCGGCGGAGTCCATGGGGAGATCAAGGCCATCACGTCCGATACCGTGACCCTGCAGGTGGACGACAAGGTCAAGATCAGGGTGGACAGGAGCGCCATCGTGAGGAAAATCGTAACGGATCAGGCCGTATCCAAAGGATGAAATGGCTGTCCCCGGTCTGACCGTTTTCATGAAATATTCAGCAGGTTACATTTTTTTCTTTAGTTTATTTTTTTTATATGATAAATTCTTCATTTGAAATTTATTTGTAATTTATTTTGATTCTTCCGTGTATACAGTGGGAAGATCGACTTTGTGTCGGCAATGCATGATGGAAAATCCCCCTTTCTCCCCCTCTTATTTAAGAGGGGGCCGGGGGGAGTTATCCCTCTGATGGGTGAGGGAAGATTTTATTTGTTTTATATGCGAACGATGACGACGCGATAAGGGCGTGCCTGCCGTCAGGGTTTTTGGCTGAGTCTTGTGAAAGGAGTCGGGGATGGATAAGAGTTTGCAGTGGCGGATCGGGGTGATAGCGCTGTCCATCGTGGCATCGGCCTACTTTCTCTATCCGGTGCAGGGGCACAAGATCAATCTGGGGCTCGATCTTCAGGGAGGAATGCACCTGATTTTAGGAGTCGAGACGGAAAAGGCCATAGACTCGACCCTGGACCGGATGGTGGATGAACTGCAGACACTCATGGACGATAAAGGGATCGAATATGTCTCCGTTGATAAAGCGGACGGCGCCCTGGACGTTTCGACCCTCGACCGGAAGGGACTGGAGGATGTCAAGAAGTTCATCCAGGATGAATACAACATATTAAACGTTGAGGAGCTTGGAGAGAACAAGGTCTCTTTGACCATCAAGGATCAGGAGATCCAGAGGATCAAGAACGCGACCATTGATCAGAGTCTGGAGACCATCCGGAACCGGGTGGATGAATTCGGGGTTGCCGAGCCCACCATCCAGCGGGAAGGCAAGGACCGGATCCTGATCCAGCTCCCGGGACTCAAGGATACCAAACGGGCCATCGAACTGATCGGAAAGACGGCGCGGCTCGAATTCAAACTGGTGGACGATGAGAACGACCTGGACAAGGCCCTCTCCGGAGATATCCCTCCGGACGACGAGATTCTTTATGAGAAGACCGCAACCCCCGGGAAAAAATCCCCCCTGCTGTTGAAAAAAAGGGTCCTGATGACCGGGGACACCATCACCGATGCCCGCGTCGGCTATGACCAGTTCAACAATCCTTACGTGCACATGACGTTTGACAGCCGAGGGGCCAAGCTCTTTGATCAGATCACCGGGAAATATGTGAAAAAGCGGATGGCCATCATCCTGGATAATGCCGTCTATTCCGCTCCGGTGATCAATGAGAGGATTTCCGGAGGCCGTGCCCAGATCTCGGGCCGTTTCAGCCTGGATGAGGCCAAGGACCTCTCCATCGTGCTTAGGGCCGGCGCTCTTCCCGCTCCGGTGAGCATCCTGGAGAACCGGACCGTGGGCCCGTCACTGGGACGGGATTCCATCGCGAAGGGGATCAAATCATGCTTGATCGGCGGGATCCTGGTGGTCCTGTTCATGGTGATCTACTATAAACTCTCCGGTCTGGTGGCCAATGTCGCCTTGATCCTGAACATTCTTCTGATCCTGGGGGTCATGGCCGCCGTCAATGCGACCTTGTCTCTTCCCGGTATCGCCGGGATCATCCTGACCATCGGTATGGCCGTGGATGCGAACGTCCTTATTTTCGAGCGGATCAGGGAGGAACTCCGGCTGGGAAAAACCATGCGCGCCGCCCTGGATGCAGGATACACCAAGGCCTTCATCACCATCTTTGATGCCAACCTGACGACGCTGATCACGGCCTTTTTCCTTTTCCAGTTCGGAACCGGCCCGATCAAGGGATTTGCCGTCACCCTTTCCCTGGGCCTTATTGCCAGTATGTTTACGGCCATCTTTGTCACCCGTGTGATCTTTGATTTTGTTTTGCAGAAATGGGAAGTCAACCGGATCAGTATTTGAGGTTCATTTTTATCAAACGGAGACAGGCGCATGGAGATCATCAAACCGGATATCAATATCAACTTTGTAAAAAAGATGTGGATCGGAGTTGTCGCCTCATGGACGATGATCCTGATCGGCATCGGATCCATCATGTGGCACGGCGGGTTGAACTATGGGATTGATTTCAAAGGCGGGACTCTCGTTGAGCTCAAATTCAATGCGCCTGCGGACATCAGCAAAATCCGGCAGAGTCTCAAAGAGATCAATCTGGGCGACAGCGTCATCCAGGAATACGGAAGCCCCGATGAGATCATGATCCGGCTTGAGAAGTCCAGCGAAGGCAAGGGGAGTGTTGCGGATCTCGTTACCGAGTCTCTGCAGAAATCCTATGGCAAGGATGCCTTCGCCGTACAAAGGGTGGAAGAGGTGGGGCCCCAAGTCGGCCGTGATCTGCAGCTCAAGGCCCTCAAGGCCCTGGCGTTTTCCCTGGTCGCTCTGCTGATTTATATCACCTTCCGTTTCGAGTTCCGTTTTGCCCTGGGCGCGACCCTGGCCACGATCCATGACGTGCTCATTACCATCGGGGTCTTTTCGCTTTTGAACAAGGAGTTCAACCTCCCGATCATTGCCGCGCTCCTCACCATCGTGGGGTATTCCCTGAACGACACCATCGTGGTCTGCGACCGGATCCGGGAAAGGATGAAGCTTAAGAAGAAGGAGACCTTTGATGAGACCATCAACCAGAGCATCAACCAGACCCTGAGCCGGACCATCCTGACCTCCTTGACCGTCTTTATCGTGGTGGTGATCCTATTCTTTTTGGGCGGTGAGGTCATTCACGACTTCGCCTTTGCCATGATCGTGGGGGTCGTGGTGGGAACCTATTCCTCGATCTTTGTAGCCACCCCGGTTGTTGTGTTTCTTGATAGGTTTGTAAAGCCGGCCAAGGCAAAAGCCTGATCCGTCAGGCATTCAGGAAGTTTTGCCGAAATGTTCCGGTCGGCCTCAACGATCGCCTGGCGCGGCACAAGAATCTCGATGAGCCCTATCTCCGCGAGGCGCAAGAGCTCGCGTGCAGCGCCTCTTGAGGAAGCAATCCCTGCGATTTGAAGGACACACAAAGCGCCTGTCCCAGGCCCGCTCGGGGCGCAAGTTGATGACGATTAGGAGAGTGTCATGAGAAATTCCGTGCAGGGCACGATGAGAATCCCTTCTCGTTTGAGCCGCTCCTTGCCGCGATAGACGAGAATTCGTTTCGCCTCGGGATAATCCTCTCCGAAGGTTTTGAGCGCCCTGATATCTTCGGGACGCACATCGGCCGCATTCTTAACCTCCACGGCCCAGAAAATATCCGGGCCATACACCACGAAATCAACCTCAGGGCCGGAACTGGTTCTCCAGAAGAAGAGCCGGCAATCGGGATGTTTGTAATCCATCCATGCCCTCAGGTGCTGGGCGATCAGTCCTTCCAACGCGGCTCCGGTCTTTTCTTCCGGCCGGTCAAGCGGGCCCGAAGGGCGCAGGCTGCTGTAGACGCCGGCATCGAAGAAATAGAACTTGGGATGCCGGCTTACGGCGCGCTTTGCCTTTCTTGTAAAAACCGGAACTCTGAACGCCAGCAGGAGATCCTCCAGAATATGAAGGTAGCCTTCCGCTAATTTTCTCTGCACCTGGCAGTCTCTTGAAATGTTGCTGATATTCAAGACGGAACCGTGAGAGAAACTTAAGGCTTCCAGGAACCTTGAGAAGTTGCCGATATTTCTGGTCAGGCCTTCCATTCGGACTTCTTCCCGGATATAGAGGTCAATGTATGCGTTCAGGGAAGCAGCCGGCTGAGCACTGTCCAGAACTACCGGGATCAATCCATGCTGCAACGCATGGTTCAAATCGAAGTTCTTTCCAAGTTCCGCGGCGACAAAGGGGTGCATGCGCTTCATCCGGACGCGCCCGGCCAGGAGGTTGACGCCCGTTCTTTTGAGCTTTCTCGCGCTGGAGCCGGTCAGAATGAATTGAATCCCTCTTTTTTCCTCGATCAGACTGTGCACGACTTCCAGTAATTCGGGC
>MNYV01000074.1 GCA_001873285.1 Nitrospirae bacterium CG2_30_53_67 | reverse complement strand
ATGTCCGCAGGCCTTCCGGGTCCCGATGATCTGCAGGATCAGGAGTTCCCGGATGGCCTTTCGATAGAGCGGAATCGATGCCGGGAGCCCGAAGCGGCGGACATGGTCATTCAGCGTCATCTCCCCCAGGTCATCGAGGATGAGGATCCCCTGTTGCGGGGCGTACAGGTGGAGTTTCGGCACGGCGGCCTTGCAGAGGGTGAGATGGTTCAGGATGTTGATGTAAGGGAGCCTGTCCGGGTCTTCCGGAGAGGGGAGGTCCGTTCCCAACTGCATCACCACGCGAGTCTCTCCTCCGGGTATGCGTGCGCGGAAAAATCTTCTGTCCGATGCATCACCGTGAAGAGGGAGAATCTCAATCCGGTCTGGGGCCATGTTCAGAGACGAGGCAAAAAGGTTCTTTATGGTTTTGATCTCAGAGTCCAAAACAGATTCCGATCGGTCCGCGGTATGGCGGCGGACGTGTCTGTATATGGGTTTGCGTTCCGGCCTTCGCCATATTAACACCGGTCACATGGGGTGTCAAACAGACTCGTCTTTTTTAAAAGTGGAAAAAGTTTGGATAAAAGTGGAAAAAGTTTTCATAAAAATGGTAAACTTTTTCACACATCTCGAGGCCGGGAGACCTGCAGAATGTTCAGAAATGCGCATAAGTTATTCCAGGGAAAAAGGAAAAAATAAATCAGGAAAAAATAGACTTTTTGGCATGTTTCATGCAATAATGTTAAAATAAGTATATTCAGGAGCAGATATGTTTTTTAAGGGATTCCACTTATTCAGCGGCATCATCAAGATGGAGAAAGAAAAGACCCCGGCCCTCGATTTCCAAAACCCCTATCTCAAGGTTTCCGAGGAATTGAAGAAAAGCGCCGAGGACTTGAAACGGGCCACGCACAAACTTCAGCAGTCTTTTCTGACCCGCCAGAATGCGTTGAACAAGGTGGTCGCGGTTTTCAATTCACTCTCCATGAACCGTTCACGCTCTTATGCGGTTGCAGGAAGGAGTGACGGCCTGCTGAAAAGTAAGCCCCGTGAAGATAAAAGCGGCGCCAACGGGATCAGCGAATCGGGTCTCTTTGAGATCTACAGGGAGGCCTGCCTCAATTTTATTGAACCCGATAAGACATATTATTTCAAACTTCGCAGCCATTCGGTTTTTCTTTGTGCCATGTATAAACGTTGCATGGGGAACCTGCGCTATTATGACCATGAATTTCAGAAGATCGAAAATCCCGGCCAGTACCGCTTTACCGAGACCGAGGCCTATGTGGCCAACGAGGTCATTCAGGTCGTGAACCGGATCGGGAGAGAGCAGTTTGTACGGGAAGGGCATCAAACCCTGTACAATGATATCTGCTCCAAACTCCTTCCAAAAACCGCCGATCAGTAAGCGGCCCTATTGAATGCTGCGCGTCATCCGGCGGCCGTGAAGATGCCGCTCTCACATTTCTCCCTTGCCTCTATCGCCATTTATTCATATAATCCCATCATCGCGGCCGTTCGGACTGAATTCTGCCTTACGGTCCCCTTTTCGGGCTTGTTGTCAGCTCATGTCTGAGAGCCGGCCGCTTTTTTTGAAATGCATCTTCTCAGCGGAATGCCGAATGGCTGTTATCCTGAGGAGAGCCCGAAACCTTTTAAAGAACGCGTTTTTTAAAGGTCAAGATGAAAAAAATTCCGACACATCCCACTCACTCATGGTTCCTCTTCCTGATTCTCCTGCTGTTGATGGCAGGATGCGGAGTCAGAGACGGCGGAGGCGCCGATAACGGAGACCATAACAGCCTGAGCAGCCATGTGGATGTCGGAACCAACCGGCAGGGGACGTCTTCCGGTATAGAACAAGGATCTCCCTTCGGCTTTCATCCTGCGGAGGTTTCCAAGCAAGGGTATCAAGACAATGGTTATACGGATGCCCTCCATATCGGGGTCAGGTTCACCCGGCCTTCATTATATGCCTTATGGTCGGTGATCCAGCCGGATCTTGCGGTGAACGCCTTTGACTTTTCTCTGAATGATGATGAATATGGAAAGGTCCCGACAGATATCAGCATCATCGCGAATATCTCCCCTCAAGCGCGGATGGACCAGGGCCGATGTCTCCCCGGCTCATGGCTCCCCATTGATGAGGCTCAATATGCTGCTTTCGTAAAGGCAACCGTGGAACGATACGATGGCGACGGCTTAGAAGACATGCCCGGGCTTCTCAATCCGATCAAGTACTGGCAGGTCGGGAATGAACCCACGAACGATAACCGCTCGGATTTTGCCGGGTTGCAGATGATCACTTACCAGGCCGTCAAACAGGTCTGCCCTGACTGCAAAGTCCTGATCGGGGGCGCGACAGGTTTTCCATACAATTACATATGGGAATTTGACCAGTTCTACGCCCCTATTCTCGCTGAATTGGGAGGTCAATACGTGGACATTTTTGATTTCCACTGGTATGGCAATGCACTCGGTGAATACCGCCTGAGGGAGACGGCCGGCGGCAAAGATGTCCTCGACCATATCCGATCCACACTCACGACCGACGGCTTTCCATCCGATATACCGATCTGGATCACCGAGATGGGGGCCTACTCCGGCAGTCCCACGGATGAACAGCCCATGCAGACCGAGGCCCAGCAAGCCGGCGACTATTTCAAGAGATTCATCTACCCCCTGTCCCGAGGCGTGGACAAGGTCTTCCCGGCTTTTGGTTTGATGGAAGGATTTAAAAACCAGGACAGCTACTTTGATCACACCGGACTGATCTACGATGGAGAAGGCTCGAATGACCTGGGGCTGGGTATTAAAAAACTGGGCTATTACACCTATCAAAAGATGACCGAGAAACTGGGGGATGCGGACTGGAGCAGCCTTACGATTCTGCACGAAGGCACGGAGAGCGAGCATGTTTATGTTTTTCGTATCGAGAAAAACAGCCTGCCCATCTATATCGCCTGGTGGGATGACTTCGACGAACCCGGCTATCTTCCAGGCGATACCAAATCTTTGACTCTGACGGGTCTCACGGGTACAACCATCACAGCCACGGAGATCGTTCCTGCCGCCGAATTCGGCCGCAATCTATCCGATGATGACCAGGCATTCGCCATGAAGACCTATCCCGTATCCGGCGGCTCGGCGGACATTCTATTGAGTGAAAGCCCTGTGATTCTGGAGGGAAAATGAACGAACCGTCCGCACAAGTCATTGAAGAACTCAGTCATAAAGTCCTGGCATTGAAAAAGAAGCGGAACGCCGTGATCCTGGCGCACAACTACCAGGTGGACGAGGTGCAGGAGATTGCGGACTACACCGGCGACTCCCTGGAACTCTCCCGACGGGCCGTGGACGCCGATGCGGAGGTCATTGTCTTTTGCGGCGTCCACTTCATGGCGGAAAGCGCAGCCATCCTCAACCCGGGAAAGACCGTGCTCCTCCCGGCCTGGTACGCCGGATGCCCCATGGCCGATATGGTGACGGTTGAGAAACTGCGCAGGATGAAGGAGCAACACCCCGGCGTGCCTGTGGCGGCCTATGTCAATACCTCGGCCGCGGTCAAGGCCGAAAGCGACATCTGCTGCACCTCGGCCAATGTGGTGAACGTGATCAATTCCCTGGACTCGGACCGGGTGATCTGCATCCCGGACAAGAACCTGGCCGCCTATGCCCGGCAGTTCACGAGCAAGGAGATCATCGCGTGGAAGGGGTTTTGCATCGTCCACAATTTGGTCACCGTGGAAATGGTGAAGAAGGCCCGCACCGAGCATCCGGATGCCCTGTTCATGGCGCACCCCGAATGCCCCATGGATGTGCTCAAACTCGCCGATCATGTGACCAGCACCTCCGGCATGCTCCGCTATGCCGGGAAATCTCCGGCCAGGGAGTTCATCATCGGAACCGAACGGGGGCTTCTCTATAATCTCCGGAAACAGAACCCGGGCAAGAGGTTCTACATCCTCTCCGACGATCCCGCGCCCTGGGACCTTCCCATACTGACCTGCCAGAACATGAAGCGAACGACCCTCGAACTTGTGGCCCGGTCGCTCGAGACCATGGAGACCGTCATCACCGTACCCGAAGAGATTCGTGTCCGCGCCAAGGCGGCGCTGGACCGGATGCTCGCCATACCCAGGGAATGAGGGATGAAGCGCCGGTGCCTTTTTATTCTTTTTCTGATGATTCTCCAGGGCTGCATTCCTCTGCATCCCCCAAAAACCTCCGGGATCCCGTTCGCAAGAACGGATGCCTATCCGCTCATGGAAGATACCGGACACCTCGAGTCCATAAAAAGCGCCGTGCAAAATTCCCTTGAGGCCGTGTCCCGGCTAAAACCTCAAGATCAGGTCATGATCGGGAATCGATCCTGCACCGCAAGGGACCTCCAAGAGGCCCTCTCCTCTTTTCTCCAAATCCTCTCGGATGCCAAAGACGCATCCGAACTGAACGGCCGAATTAGACAGGCATTTGATCTGTATGAGGTCCCCGGCCCCATCTTATTCACAGGATATTATTCCCCTCTGCTTCAGGGAAGCTTGAAACCGACTGAACGCTTTCGCTACCCTCTCTACCGCAGGCCCGATGACCTCATCACAAAAAACAGTCCTTCCTGCCTTGGGTTCATCCCCTTTTCCTCGGCGAAGCAGGGTCATTTTACCCGGAAGGAGATCGACACCCAGGGGACATTATCCGGCCGAGGTCTGGAACTCCTCTACCTCGATGATCCGGTTGAGCGTTTTTTTCTCCATGTTCAAGGGTCCGGGATCATCCGCCTTCCTGACGGAAGCACGGTCCGGGTGCGATACGACGGAAGCAACGGGCGGTCCTATACATCCCTGGGCAAGGTCCTCATCAACCAGGGGAGGCTCGAAACCCATGAAGTCACTCTCCCGACGATTAAAAAATATCTTCGCCTGCACCCCGGAGAGCAGGAAGAGATCATGAACCGCAATGAACGGTATATCTTTTTCAAAACCACCGAGGCCGGGCCGCAGGGGGCCGGAGACATGGTTCTTACACCTTACCGCTCCCTGGCCACGGACCCGGCCGTCATCCCCACGGGAAGCCTCTGTTATTACAGCGCCCGTTTTCCCCTCTTCAACCAGTTAGGAGAAATCAATGGATGGCAAGAGCGGGGGGGATTTGCCGTGAGCCAGGATACAGGTGGAGCCATTCGGGGGCATCAGAGGGTTGACATCTTTCTCGGAGAGGGCGATTCTGCCGCGGCCACGGCAGGGCATCTCAAATCCGGAGGGAAGCTCTATATCCTTTTAAGAAAAGATCAAGATCCTGATCCAGGCGCGGAGATGAATACCGGTGACCTGCCGTAACGAAGAGATAGAGATGTCAAACGCCATTATGAAAGAACCTTGAGGACTTCCTTCAGCTCTTCCTTCACTTCATGGAGGGTGTCTTTGAGACCGGGGTTGGATACGGAGAGGACGTTAAGATCCTGCTCCGATTCGATCCTTTTCTTGGCGCCGGCGATGGTATATTTCTGCTGATAGAGGAGCTCCTTGATGCTCAGGATCAGCATGACGTCCTTTTTCTTATAGACCCGCTGGCCGGCCTTATTCTTTTTCGGGTGCAGGCTCTTGAACTCGGTCTCCCAATAGCGGAGGACATGCGGTTCAACGCCGGTCAGCTTGCTGACCTCGCCGATTCGAAAGAAGAATTTGTTCGGTATTTTTTGCATGGTTTAAAAAAAAGAATTCATCATCAATAGAAAAATACGTCACCGTATTTACGAATAGGGCCACTAAGCAGGTTCACCCCCCTCAGCCGACTCACCACCGGAGGGTTTATAGTTTAAGATATGCTCTTTCAGGACTTGGCTGGGTTTGAACGTCACCACACGCCGCGGTGTAATCTCTATTTCCTGGCCGGTCTTGGGATTCCGCCCTTTTCTGGATCCCTTGCTGCGGATCACAAAGTTTCCGAAGCCGGCTATTTTAACCGTTTTGCCGCCTTCTAATGTCTTTTTTATCGTTTCCATAACGGTTTCAACAACTTCCGCAGATTCTTTCTTGGAAAATCCGACTCTGCTATAGACTTCCTCTACAATGTCTGCCTTGGTCATTCATTTTCCTCCCCGATCATTCCGCACGGAAGAAACCATAAAGCCTTTATTTAAAAATACTATATCCTCCTGCAGAAAGTCAAGTTTTTTCGTTTTATTCAATACTTAGAGATTTTTGCTCATGCCCTGAAAAGGGGGCCTCCCCTATCACGTAAACGGGATACCTTACTCCTGTACCTTCTCCTTTACCTTTCTCTCTGCCTCGATCACCTTCTCTGACAGGTGTGCGGGGAGTTCTTCATAATGGTCAAAACCCATTTCGAAATAACCTCTTCCACCAGTGATAGACCGCAATGAGGCAGAATACTGGAGGGTTTCAGCCATGGGGATCAAAGCGGTTACCACCTGAGTCACTCCTCTGGTTTCAAACCCGAGGACCTTGCCCCGCTTGGAATTCAGATCGCTGATGACGCCTCCGATAAACTCATCCGGCACGATGACCTGAAGTTTCATGATCGGTTCCAGAAGAACCGGATCGGCCTCGGCCCAGGCCTTTTTCAGGGCCATGGAGGCTGCAATCTTGAAGGCCATTTCAGAGGAATCCACGTCATGGTAGGATCCATAGTAAAGGGCGGCCTGGACATCCACAATCGGAGACCCGGCCAGGGGACCGCTCTTGATCGCATCCAGCAGCCCTTTTTCCACGGCAGGGATATATTGCCTGGGCACCACCCCTCCCACAATCTCATCCTGGAACTGGAAGCCTCCCCCCCTCGGAAGAGGTTTAAAACGGATCCAGACATCCCCGTACTGGCCCCGTCCCCCGGATTGTTTCTTGTACTTGCCCTGGACCTCCACTTTTTTCCGGATCGTCTCCTTGTAAGGGATCCTGGGCGCCTTGAGGGTCACCTCCACACCGAACTTTCGTTTCAGGGCGGAAAGGATGACCTCCATATGCACCTCGCCCATGACCGAGGCGATCAACTCCATGGTCTCCTCATGACGATGGACCCTCAGGGTCGGTTCCTCCTCACTGATCCGATGGAGGGCATTGCTCAGTTTGTCTTCATCCCCTTTGGACTTGGGTTCTATGGCATAGGAAATGATGGGCTCAGGAAAAATGAGCGGAGAAAGTTTGATCGGGGCCTTATCGTCACAAAGAGTATCCCCGGTGGATGTATTCTTGAGTTTGGCTACGGCGCCGAGCTGTCCAGGTCCGATTTCATCCACGGGTTTCTGATCTTTTCCATACAGGCAAAAAAGGTGTCCCACCCGTTCCTTCTCGTCCCGGTTGGCGTTTAAAACCGTGGAATCAGAATGCAGGACGCCGGAATAGACCCTGAAAAGTGAAAGTTTTCCGGTGAAGGGGTCCACAATGGTCTTGAAGACCTGGGCGGAAAAAGGCTCCTCAGGGGAAGGACGCCGGGTCACCTCTTCGGAAGACCTGGAGTTGGTCCCTTTGATCGGGTTCACCTCGGCGCTTTGCCCTGGGGACGGGAGAAAGGAGACCAGACCGTCCATAAGCTGATGAACACCGATATTCTTAACCGCTGAACCGCAATAAACCGGAACAAATTTGCCATGAAGAGTTCCTTTGGAAATGGCGGAGAGGAGTTCCTGGTCTTTGATCTCTCCCCCCTCCAGGTATCGTTCCAGGAGTTGATCGTCGTTCTCCACCGCAGTCTCAACGAGCTGCTCACGGTAATGCTCCACCTGGTCCTTCAACTCCTGCGGAACCTCGGAGGTCGTGCTGAAGGTCCCGGAGCCGTTTTCAGCATATTCACAGGCCTTCATGCTCAGAAGGTTGAAGACCCCCTTGAAACCTGCCTCTTTGCCTATGGGGAGTGTGATAACCAGGGGGGTCTTCTTCAGAATGGACTCCATGCTCTCCAAGGCCCTGTAAAAGTCGGCCCGGTCCCTGTCCATCTTGTTGATGAAAACCATCTTCGGGATTCCATACTCCATGGCATAACTCCAGACCTTCTCGGTTTCCACCTTGACCCCGGAAACCGCGCTCAGAAGAACGAGGGCCGAGTCCATGGCCTTGAGCACACCCTTGGTGTCGGCCAGAAAGTTGGTATAGCCCGGCGTATCCATGAAATAGAGGTCGGTCCCGTTCCATGGGACCATGGCCATGGATGAAGAAATGGTGCTTTTTCTATCGATCTCTTCGGGAAGAAAGTCAAGAATGGAATTGTGATCGTCAACACGGTTCAAACGGGTGGTGACTTTCGTATTGAAGAGCATGGCCTCACCAAGCGAGGTCTTACCTACCCCCCCATGCCCTATCATACCCAGATTGCGGACAGAAGACGGATCCAGCTTTGCCATAGATCACCTCTCAGCCAAAAAATTGCAAACGGACTTTAAAACCAGACACCGCTCCCCCGCGGTGGCGCAGGCAGGGACTACCAGATATCAGACTCTATATTCCCTCCCTTCCTGACCAGAATATCCACCACGGCATGATTGTAATAGTTGGTATGATCCGTAATCTCGGGCGCCACGCGGCTCCGGTAAAGTTCAAGACCCTTATCCAGATCCTCCTTCAGCAGATCGAAAAGATTGTCGTTTTTGATCCCTTTTTCAATCTTGGACTTGTTGTAAAGAGCGATATCCGAGAGGATCGTGCGGGCAAGCCGTTTGGCTTTATTATGATCTGTAATCTTCATAGAATTCTCCTCATGCCATATGGCTCAACAA
Organism: Nitrospirae bacterium CG2_30_53_67; assembly: GCA_001873285.1. Taxonomy (NCBI): domain Bacteria; kingdom Pseudomonadati; phylum Nitrospirota; species Nitrospirae bacterium CG2_30_53_67. Next base: position 10,308 of record MNYV01000074.1, on the reverse strand, counting down.
TCCAGTCACAGTCTAATTTATTTTTTCAACAATTTCAAGAAATTTCATGGGTAAAAACCGATTTTTTTAACTGCCGAAACCTGAAAGCACATCCTCATCTTCTCCAGGCTGCGTCTGGATTCAAGCGATAGGGTTCCTGAAATCAACTTCATCCCGTGATTCTCAAGCCATGGATCGGACGGAGAATCGCTTGCGAAACCATAAGAATCCGGGACAAAGAAAAAGGTGAGGCGCCGGCCCGCCGCATCGAAGCCGGGGCGGTTTTCGTCAACGGTATGGTGGCGAGCGACCCTCGGCTCCCCTTCGGCGGGATCAAGGACTCGGGATACGGCCGCGAGCTTTCCCACTACGGCATCAAGGAGTTTGTGAACATCCAGACCGTATGGATCAAATAGATTCGTTTTTTAAGTGGAGGCTGACGGCTGATCACTTGCTACCGGCCCATCGGGTTGTGGAAAAAAGTCATTTGAAGATTTGTCTTGACTGTTGAGAACTGGAACAATAATAATAACGGAGACGGAAGATCACCCAAAGAGCAGAAGACGGCCATACGGCTGCATGGATGAAATGACCAGAGACGCCCAATTGTGGATGGGAGGTCTGATTTGCTGAAATTTGATATCGAAAAGACTGTTCAATACTGGTTGGAAGGTGCAGAATATGATCTGGATGTGGCAAAGGCGCTCTATGAAAAGAAGAAATATCCATATGCCCTGTTTATCGGTCATCTGGCACTTGAAAAATTACTGAAGGCCCTTGTCGTCAGAACCACACGTAAACATGCCCCGTATACGCATTCTTTGCCTCTGCTTGCAGGCCAGATAGATACCGGGATCCCGCAAAAGATCATGAAAAAACTCGCGGCCTTCATGGAATTCCATTTCGAAGCAAGATACCCAAGGCAGCAAACGCGCTTTTATGAGAAATGCACGAAACAATTTGCCGACAGAAAAATGCAGGATATCAGAGAGGTCTATAAATGGTTGAAAAAGAAATTGTCAGAATAGTAAAGGCCTTTGTCACGGAACTGAAGAGACACAAGATTAAGGTCTCCAAGGTGATTATTTACGGATCGAGGGTTTCAGGACGGGCTCATGAGTACAGTGATATTGATGTTGCCGTCGTATCACCTGATTTCGGGAAGAAAGGCTATGCCGGGAGTGCCAAGCTTTTTGAAATTGCCAGCCAAATTGATCCCAGGATTGAGCCCGTACCCATCTCTCTTGAGTCTTACAACAATGACACTTGGATTCCTTTGATCTATGAAATCAGAACCAAGGGTATCGAGATGAAGGCAGCATAAGGGATTTTGAGGACCTTGCTTGGGACGGTTCTAAAGTAAAAACGTTCCCAAAGACATGCATACTAAATTCGGGCACAATCCATCCAGTTTTTTATTCATGGGTTCGCCTTGTTTATCCAAGCCAGTCCCATAGTGGTCAATTTTTCTATTGAATGATCACCTTCTTGTATCGCTTCGACATCGAAACTATGAATAGTCGGATCAACTCCTGTCATTGCCTTTACTCTGTACTCAGAATCAGCGCATGCATTTTCTTATCCATATATTTTCTTTACATGAGTTTCTGAGTGTTTCTGAGAGTCTTTAATGTTGACATAGTGTTGATAAACGCTTCATGACTTGTCAATATAAAAGATTTGACCCTCTGGCCTTCACTCTGGCCTTCACTTTTGACCCTCTGGCCTTCACTTGTTACGTGTTCAGTCAGGTAAGATGGGCGCTTTCTCTATTTTGCTTGAAACGGACTATGAGGACTGCCGAAGGACACGAGCTTCCATCTGTTTCTCTTCTTTCCCACGGTAAGGGATGTCCTGATATGGTTCGCAGCGGTTACGGGGTAAGTATACTCGTCACCGCCTTTCAAAATCATCCTGAGCGTTAATGGGTGTCCCCCAAAAACCAAAAAAAAGCGAAGATGAGTAGATCTAATCTATGACAATGGGTGAGTTGGTCTGGATCCAGATGGTCTGGGCCACCAGGCACTCCGTGGCATCGAAGACGCCGGAGACCTTGACTTTGTCTTCATCCTTCAGGTATTCAAATTCGACATTTCCTTCGGAGGAGGCCTGAATTTCGTCATCTGAAGGAATCAGAAAAATCAATGTGTCCATGGGAACCTTGACGCAGACCGTCTGGGTCGACGTGATGAGGTCAAAGCCCCGGTTTTCGTAGTCCACGTTCGAGGCTGTTCCCTGTATCTCTGTGAGCGGAGGCGCCTCGGTTGTGTTCAGGATGATCAAAGCGGCCTTGAGCAGGTCGGGTTCCGTGTCCGAGAGCACCAGGATGCCGTCTATCTTTGCGGACATGCCCTGCCTGATATCCGATGCCGAAAGTTCGATGCCTGAATCGGAAAAGATCTTTGTGCCGTTCTGAAGCAGGGCCTTCACCGGCCCGTTCAGAAGGAAGCCCTGTTCAGGACTGATGTCAAATTCAAAGGTCTCCGTAACATCGGGTGACGAGTGGATGGTCCCTGCCAGGCTGAAAAATGGGCCGATCTCGATCACCTCGGCGTCCAGGTCCAGCATGTGATGATCTTCTCCAGGGTCATCCTCCAAGGCTTGAAAATGGCCGATAGCCGAGACAAAGTCCCCATTCTTGATGTCTATGACGGGAGCGGGATCTCCCTCTGCGTCAAAGAGGGACGTCGTATCAGAAACGTGGACGGCCACGCAGCCCTCTGTCAACTGTTCCGGATTCCCATCGTAATCCTTGTTCTGCGGTACGGACTCGGCCCGGAAGCTTGTGTCGGACGGGCAGAGGTCAAAGGTCCGGTTTTCCGGGTTGAGTTCTTTGACCAGCCCTTCCACCCTCACGAGCTTTCCGGTATATTGCCCGCCGATGATATCGACGAAGACCACCGGGCGGAAGACATATTGGCTGCTTTCACCGGCATCAGTGATATGGATGGATTTCTGGGCATCTATGTCGATCTGCAGGATCAGGGTCCCGCCGGGTTCGACCAGAAAAGGCCCCCTCGGGTTCAGGTCGAGCTTTCCGTTCCCGGTCAGTTTGGGCTCGATCACCTCGATGATGTTGCCGTCCATATCTCTTCTGACCAGTTCCATTTTGCTCACATGAAGACGGATCTTGTTGTACCAGGCCGGCGGAACATCGCTGCTGACCGAGAAGAGGCTCGATTCATTCTGCAGTTTGAGCAGATCAAAGGTCTTTTCTCCGGAAAAAAGCATGACCTTGGCCTCATCCGAGAGAAGCTCAACCCCGGTGACGGTAATGTTGATTTCAGAGAACTCGTCCGTGGGGTTGTCCGTCAGGAGTACCGCCACGCTTCCGGCCTGGACCGTATTGGTCTGAAGCGTGGCCGATGGATTGTTGACTGTCCCGCCGCCGCCCCCGCCCCCGCCGCACGACAGGAGCAGCATCGGAAGCCATAAGGCAAAAAACAGAGAAAAAAACCTTTTCATCCATGTATACGAGGCCATGACCATTTTCCTTTTCAGATCTTGCTCATGTAAAATAAACCTTCTTCTTACGTTGATAAGCGTTACATTTCGGCTCTAAAATACAGGGTTATGAAAAAATTGTCAAGCATGAAGATGCTTTAATAACATTTTTTTATTTCAGGAACAATAAAAATTCGTTTATTGACTCCATCTGATGAAAGTTCTATGATTCATTTTATGTACCATCAGACCGGAATGAACAAGCTTCTATCCATCATGGACCAGCTTCGCTCCGACAAGGGCTGCCCCTGGGACAGGAAGCAGACCATGGAATCACTCAAACCCTTTCTGATCGAGGAGACCTACGAGGTGCTGGAGGCGATCGAAAGCGGAGACAAGGATCGGGTCAGAGAAGAGTTGGGGGACCTGCTCCTCCAGATCGTCTTTCTTTCCCAGATCGGAAGGGAAGAACAGGCCTTTTCCTTTGAGGATGTGGTTCAGGGGATCAACGAAAAGCTTTTAAGAAGGCACCCGCACGTATTCGGGGATGAAAAGGCGGAGAACGCCGAAGAGGTGCTCCACCGCTGGGAACAGATCAAGCGGGAGGAGAAGAAAGGCAAGGAGCGGCGGTCTATCCTCGATGGGATCCCGCAGGCCCTTCCCGCCCTGATCAGGGCGGGCCGCCTTCAGGACCGGGCCGCCCGCGTCGGATTTGACTGGAAAGAAACCTCCGAGGTCCTCAATAAGGTGGAGGAAGAGTTTCAAGAGCTGAAACATGCCTTAAAGAAAAACGATCCATCGGAGATCGAACACGAACTCGGAGATATCCTCTTCGCTCTCGTGAATCTCTCCCGGTTCATCCGGGTCAGTTCGGAAGACGCCCTGAGAAAGTCCACACAGCGTTTCATCTCCCGGTTCCAGTATATCGAAGAGTACGCCGTCCGGAACGAGTTGAAACTCCATACGCTTTCTCTTCAAGAGATGGACCGTCTCTGGGAGGAAGCAAAGAGCCTGGAAAAGAGTCAGTGATTATTATTCCGCTTTTTTCTCCTTGAAAATATGGATCAGGCGTCTCAGGGCTTTCTTATCAGGTTCCCGGATCTGGGTGATGCTTACGCCGATCTCGTATGTCTTATTCTTTTTCACTTCTTCCACACGCCTGACCTTGGCCTTACAATTGATGGGCCTCTTTCGTTCCGGCAGATTCAGGAAGAGATGGAGAATCGATCCCACAGCAAGGGCCTTCTGAAAATGGAAGAGGAGGCCTCCTTCGCTGATGTTGATGACCTGAAAGATATCACCGGAATCCGAGGCTACGGTGAGCCGGCCGGAGAGGGCAACCAATACCCGCTCGTAATCTCTCTTTTCATCAATATAAAACGCGACCTGGTTTTTTCCCCTTGCCTTGGCGCGGTAGAGGGCCTGATCGGCCTTCTTGATCAGCTCCGACGCTCTTCCCGCATCCACATTCAAGGTGGCGATCCCTCCGCTGATGGTAAATTTCTTAAGCGGCTGTTTTTCCCCTTTCAAAAAAGCGCTCCGTTCGACCTTTTCACGGATACGGTCGGCGATGACCAGCCCCCCTTCCTTGTTGGTCTCCGGCAGGATCAGGGCGAACTCCTCCCCTCCGTATCGGGCCACGACATCCACGTTTCTGACACTATTCCTGATGATCTGGGCAAGCCTTCTCAAGGATTTGTTTCCTGAAAGGTGGCCGTTGGCATCATTATAATGTTTGAAATCATCCACATCAAACATCACCAGAGTCAGCGGCGAATGATAGCGTCTCGCCCTCACGATCTCCTGGTCCATAGACTTGATAAAATAGCGGTAATTGTAAAGCTGGGTCAGCTCGTCGACAAGGGTCTCCTGTTGAGTTTTCTGAAATATCTTGATCTCGATGATCTTCGGATTCCTGATCCTCTTGTTGATGTCTATGAAATAATCGAGGAGGGCTACGCGGAAATCCATCTCTCGTTTTACATTCAGACTCATCCTTTCCCAGTGGCGCATAACCTCCTTCCAGTGTCTCTTTGCCGCCTTTTTCTCAAACTCGAGGTGGGCTGTGGTAAAGAACAGGGAAGGATAAAGATCATCACCCAACCGGGCGGCAAGATTTTCCACCTTTTGAATAAATTTCTCTCTGTCCCTGGATTCACGAAGCAGAAGCTTACCGATCTCGGATTGTATCTTCACCTCTCGGTTCTCAGCCATTTCTCCCCTCCTTTTTGAATCCGACGGAGTCTATACGACTCCGGCCTTTAACAGATCATGCAGATGGACCACACCTGCCGGTTCCTTTGAATGGTTCAGGATGACCAGGGAGGTAATGGAGTAGCTCTCCATGATCTGGACGGCCTTGGCGGCCAATGCGTCCTTCTCGATGGTCTTGGGGCTCCTGGTCATCACGTCTCCGGCCTTTTTTGAGAGAGGATCGGACCTTTTGCCGATCTCTTTCTCCAGGAATCTCCTTAAGTCCCCGTCGGTGATGATCCCCTTGAATTCACCCTTTTCGCTCACGACGGTCGTCATCCCGAGTTTCTTTGAAGTGATCTCATAAATGACGTCCTTCATGAGGTCGGAAACCTTGACCTTCGGCACTTCATTCCCGACGTGCATCACATCCGAAACCTTGAGCAGGAGTTTCTTACCCAGGGTCCCGCCGGGATGCAACAGGGCAAAATCTTCGGCCTTGAATCCCCTTTTATCCAGCAGGGCCGCGGCCAGGGCATCGCCCATGGCCAGGGCCGCGGTGGTGCTTGCCGTGGGGGCAAGATCCAAAGGGCAGGCCTCTTTCTTTACCCCGACATCAAGTACGATATCGCTCCGTTTCGCAAGGGTAGAACCGGCATCCCCGGTCATGGCGATCAGGACATTTCCCTGGCGTTTGATCAGGGGGAGGATCACGGACAACTCTTCGGTCTCGCCGCTGTTGGAGAGGGCCAGGACCACATCACCTTTAACGATCATCCCCAGGTCGCCGTGCACCCCCTCGGCCGGATGGAAAAACAAGGCCGGGGTCCCGGTGCTGGAGAAAGTGGAAGCGATTTTCCTGGCGATATGGCCTGACTTTCCCATACCGGTCACGACCACCCGGCCCTTGCAGTCGTAAATGGCTTGGACCGCCTGGCTGAAGCGCTCATCCACTCGGTCCATCATGGCGAGAATGGCCTCGGCCTCGATCTTAAGGGCCTTCTTCGCCGTTGCAATCACGTCTCGATTTTTAGGCTTCATTCCGCTTCCAGCCTCCTAAGGCAATATAGGTGGAGAGGTTTATAAATTCTAAATCCTATTTAGGATTTAATACCTCACAAAATCATCCTATGTTTTCCCTTCCTCTCCTGATCATATCATCAATCTCCTTGACTTGGGACAAAAGGTCCGGGAGGTCTTTCAAAGGGAGCATATTGGGACCGTCGGACAAAGCCTTATCAGGCTCCGGATGAACCTCCAGGAAGATCCCGTCCACACCGGCGGCAACGGCCGCGCGCGTAAGAAAAGGCACAAACTCCCGCTGCCCGCCGGAAGAGGTCCCCTGACCGCCGGGAAGCTGCACGCTGTGCGTACCGTCGAAGATCACGGGCACATCAAACCCGCGCAGGATCGGAAGCGCACGCATGTCGGCCACAAGATTGTTGTATCCGAAGCTGGTCCCCCGCTCGGTGATCATCACCCTTTGGTTTCCTGCATGCCGGATCTTCTCTACCACATTTTTCATATCCCAAGGCGCCATGAACTGCCCCTTTTTCACATTGACCGGCCGGCCGGCACGGGCAACCTGCATGACGAAATCGGTCTGCCTGCACAGGAACGCTGGAATTTGAAGCACGTCCAGGACCTCCGCGGCCTGATGGATCTCCTCTTGAACATGGACATCAGAAACGACGGGAAGGGAAAGCTCCTCGCGAACCCGCTGCAGGATCTTGAGCCCGGCCTTCAGGCCCGGCCCCCGGAAGGATGAGTAAGAAGACCGGTTGGCCTTGTCATAAGATGATTTGAAGATCAGGGAAATCCCCGCATCTTCGGCCGTCTTCTTCAGGGCCTCGGCTGTCTTCATGGTCAAGGCTTCACTTTCGATCACGCAGGGGCCCGCGATCAGGACCAGGGGAGCGCCTCCCCCGACGGTAACCGGCCCGATCTTTACTATAGCAGTCATATCAGTAATCCCCGGTTCTTCTTCCTTTCATCCTTGGTTCTTCTCTCTTTTAGTAGGTTAGAAGAGTTTGAGTATCTCAGGATTCAAGGATTCAAGTAGTTTGAGTGGTTCACTTGGCCCCTTGACCCCTCGGACCCTTGAACCCATAACTCTCAACCAATATCCTCGGAAATGACCCTCATTACTTGACACTCACACCCTGCCTCTGCTTATGCAGCAGAGAAGCCTTCACAAATGCACGGAACAGGGGATGCGCATTCATAGGTCTGGATTTGAATTCCGGATGGAACTGGCAGCCCACAAACCATGGGTGATCCTTTACCTCGATCATTTCCACAAGCTCCCCGTCCGGGGAAACCCCTGCGATCTGCAGTCCATGCTCCTTTAAAATATTCTGATACTGGTTGTTGAACTCATAGCGGTGGCGGTGCCGCTCGGAGATCTCCCGGCTCCCGTAGGCCTCATAGGAGAAGGACCCCTCGGAGAGGACGCACGGGTAGGCCCCCAGACGCATGGTCCCCCCTTTGTCCGAACTTTCGCTTCGTTCCTGAATGGAGTTGTTCTTAAAATCCCTCCACTTCTCCAAAAGGTAAATCACCGGATGGGGCGTGGCCGGATCAAACTCCGAGCTGTTGGCATATTCGAGACGGCATACATAGCGGGCGAACTCGATCACCGCGCACTGCATCCCCAGGCAGATCCCGAAGAAGGGGATCTTCTGAGTCCTCGCATAATTGACGGCGGCGATCTTCCCTTCGATCCCTCGGTCCCCGAAACCTCCCGGAACCAGAATCCCGTCCACGTCATGCAGGTGCATCTCGGCCCCGTGCATCTCTATCTCTTCGGCATCCACCCACTTGATGTTGACCCTCGCATCGTTGGCCGCACCGCCGTGGGTCAGGGCCTCGTTCAGGCTCTTGTAGGATTCACGAAGATCCACGTATTTCCCAACCAGACCGATCGTGACATTGTATGCGGGATGTTTGATCCGCTCAACCAGATCCTCCCATGCCGTCAGGTCCTGTTTCCCATTCTCCAGAGCGAGCAGTTCCATGATCTTGTCATCCAGCCCATCACGGTGCAGAATCAGGGGAACCTCATAGATGGTCTCCACATCCATGGCCGCAATCACCGCATCGTGGTCCACATTACAGAAAAGGGCGATCTTCTTCTTCAGATCGTCGGGCAGGGAGTGCTCGGTCCGGCAAAGGAGGATATCAGGCTGTATTCCGATCTGAAGGAGTTCCTTGACACTGTGCTGAGTCGGCTTGCTCTTGAGCTCCCCTGCCGCACGGATATAGGGGACCAGGGTCAGGTGAACATAGATCACATTCCGGCGGCCCACGTCCTGCCGGAACTGCCGGATGGCTTCCAGGAAAGGGAGAGACTCAATATCCCCGATGGTCCCTCCGATCTCCACGATCATCACGTCCACGTCGTGCGCAGCGGAGAGGATGGATTCCTTGATCTCGTTGGTGATATGGGGTACGACCTGCACCGTCCCTCCGAGGTAGTCCCCTCGGCGCTCCTTCATGATGACCGAATAGTAGATCTTCCCCGTGGTATAGTTGCTGTTGCGGGTCAGCTTGGCATGGGTGAACCGCTCATAATGCCCCAGGTCCAGGTCGGTCTCGGTCCCATCGTCGGTGACATACACCTCTCCGTGCTGAAACGGGCTCATGGTTCCCGGATCAACATTGATATAAGGATCGAGCTTCTGCAGAGTCACCGTGAGCCCCCGGCTCTCGAGGAGAGCCCCCATGGAAGCCGAGGCCAGCCCTTTGCCCAGGGAGGAGACCACCCCGCCGGTCACGAAGATAAATTTTACTGCCATAATAGAACTCCAACAAAACTGTTCAACCTGTTCAATAAACTCCTTTTGTCATTCTCCGGCCCCCTGAGCGCGTCATTCTCCGGCTTGACCGGAGAATCCATGGTTCGACAAGCTCACCATGACAATTGTCACCCTGAGCCTGCCGAAGGGTGGATCCCCCGATCGAGTCGGGGGATGACAACTGGATCGGGGAATGACATCGGGATCAGGGGATGACACCGGGGACCCGACAATGACGACTGAGGTCCTGCACCCTCCTTAAATCCTCCTCCGTATCCACGGAGATCGAATCGTACTCGGTCTCCACCACCCGAATCTTGTACCCGTTTTCCAGGATTCTCAACTGTTCCAGCTTCTCCCGAACCTCGAGCGGCGTCGGCGCCATGCGGCTGTACTTCAGCAGAAAATCCCTCCGATAGACATAAATCCCGATATGCTTGAAAAAGAGGTTCCCAGTCACATCCACTTCGATCGGGCCGTGATCCCGGTCATAGGGGATCGGGGATCTGGAGAAATAGAGCGCAAACCCGTCCCGGTCCATAACCACCTTGACCACGTCGGGATTGATCAGCTCATCTCTGGACTTAATTCTTGTACATGGGGTCGCCGCCGGGAAGGCCCCTCCATCCATCATGGGGCGGATGCAGGCGTCTATGACACCGGGTTCGATCAACGGCTCATCCCCCTGGACATTGACGATGATGCCGGCCTTCAAATCCTGGGCCGCCTCGGCAAGCCGGTCCGTGCCTGTTACATGCGAAGGAGACGTCATCACGCACCGCCCGCCGAATGCCAGCACCGCATCTCGGATCCTGCGGTCATCCGTGGCCACGATCACATCTTGAATTAGAGAAGCACGGCTCACCCGTTCATAGACCCATTGAATCATGGGCCT